>DATKNJ010000185.1:0-6570 GCA_035541395.1 Anaerolineales bacterium | reverse complement strand
ACCGTCCATCGGAATCTCGGCTACAGCTTTCACACCGAATGGGTGACTCGGCTCAAAGGTCTCGACAAAGATCGTTTCGAGTTCGGGCATTTCATCCGCGCGGAAGATGTGATAACGATCCAGGTCGCGTTCTATGGCGTTGCCCTTGTCATCGTAGCGCATCTCTTCACAGACCGCGTAGCCGAGAGCCTGAGTCATTCCGCCTTCAATCTGACCTGAAGCTGTAAGCGGATTCACGATCACGCCCGAATCAACCGCCATCACAAGCCTGTCTACCGTTACCTGACCGGTTTCCGTGTCTACAGTGACTTCGGCAAATTGCGCCGCGAAAGGCGGCGGCGACGAGGGCGAAACGTATGAACCAATGCCCATGATCTGCTCCTGGTCATTTCTGTGCAACGTATCCAGCGCGATCTCTTCCAGAGATACGGATTTTCCATTCGGCGCAATGGCAGTCTTGTTCGCCAATCGAATCGATTTAGGATCCGCAACTTCCAACATTTTCGCGGCGCGGATTCTGATTCGTTCCGCGGCCATTTCAGCAGCTTTGACCGCTGCCGCGCCGGAGATATAAGTTGTGGACGATGCGTACGCGCCCTTATCGAACGGCGTGAAGTCGGTATCGGAGGAGTAGCAGATGATATCTTCCAACGGCACGCCCAGCACTTCGGCGGCCATTTGTGCGAGTACGGTATCCGAGCCGGTTCCTAAATCTGTTGCGCCGACTAAAAGGTTAAACGAACCGTCGTCGTTCATCTTGATCGACGCGCCGCCCATATCAAGATATGGAATCGCGGTGCCTTGCATCACCATCGCCACGCCGATGCCTTTGCGTTTTGCGTTTTGCAATTTGTGCCAATCTGTATTTGCATATTTATCATCCCAACCGATCGCGGCTTTACCTTGCGCTACGCATTGCTCAAGTCCAACGGTATGGATAATTTCCGGCCGTGGCTCGCGGCCTTCGTTCCACGCCGTGGAAAACGGATGATATTCACCGGGATGAATTGTGTTCTTCAAACGGAATGCAATCGGATCAAAGCCCATCGCACGTGCGATCTTTTCCATATGACGCTCTACGGGCCAATAACCTTGCGGCACGCCATAGCCGCGGAAGGCTCCCGCGGGCGGCGTGTTGGTGTACACCACATCCGCGTAAAAGCGAATATTTGGAGATTTGCGATATTCGCCATCGCCTACATACAATGCCATTGATTTATGTCCGGTGTTGCCGGTGACAGTCAATGCATGGCAACCATATGCACCAGTATCCGATAGCGCGTACATTTCGTTGGCCGTGATTGTGCCATCGCGTTTCACGCCGGTCTTCATGCGCACGCGCATCGGATGGCGCGAGCGCGCCGCGATGAATTCTTCTTCGCGTGTGTATTCGTAGATCACAGGCCGCTTGGTGGCAATCGTCAAGTGCGCGGCCACATCTTCCATCAGCACTTCCTGCTTGCCGCCGAAGCCGCCGCCGATGCGCGGCTTGATCACACGGATTCTCTTGATCGGCAATCCCAGCACCGGCGCCAGCATGCGCCGCGCATGAAACGGAACCTGAGTCGAGGTTCGGATCACGAGTCGGTCATCTTCATCCCAATATGTGACGCACACATGCGGTTCGATATGCGCCTGCTGGACTTTCGGCACCTCATATTCCGCTTCGAAAATTTCGTCGGCTTCTTTGAATCCCTTTTCCACATCGCCGATATCGATGCGGATTTCCGCGGCAAGATTCTTTTCGGGATGCGAATCGGCAAAGTTGACATATTCCGGCTCATCGTGAATCCGAATCGGACTCCTCATAGCCTGCCGCGAATCAAGAATCGGTTCCAACACCTCATACTCGACCTCGATCAGGCTGATGGCCTTTTCCGCAATCTCTGGTGTTTCCGCGGCGACGAACGCCACGCGATCTCCAACGAAACGGACTTTGTGATCCAGTGAAAAAGTATCGAGCGGCCCTGGAATTGGATCGGACTGGCCTGCGGTGGAATACACCACGCGCGGAATATCGTGATAAGTGAGCACCGCCGCGACACCTTCTAGTTCTCTGGCTTTGCTCACATCGATTTTTTTGATGAGCGCGTGTGCGTGCGGTGAATGTAAAACCTTTGCATATAGCATTCCGCGCTTTTCAAAATCCGCGGTATAAGCCGGTTTGCCTTGCACCAACTTGACTGCGTCCACTTTCTTTTCCGGCTTGCCGACCGTTTGCCAGGTTTTTGCTTCCGGAGTGACAACCACTTTCGGACGGGTCAACACATTGGTCATTTGTGGCGCGGCGTCGCCGCTGGGTGAATCAATTTTCGGCCCGCCTAAATCCCAATTGACCGAATCCCAATCTACCGGCTCGTCGCCGCGCATCACAGCCGCGGCTTTGAGCACAGCTTGAACAGGTTTGAGATAACCCGTGCAGCGGCACAAGACTCCGGAAATGGCCTCACGCACTTCTTCTTCAGATGGATTCGGATTTTTATCCAACAATGATTTCGCGGCGAGAATTTGTGCGGGCGTGCAATATCCGCATTGAATTGCGCCGGTCTCGACAAATGCTTGTTGCAATGGATGCAAACCGCCGGTTTGTTTCCAACCTTGTTCGGGATGTTCGCCAAGTGCTTCGATGGTCGCGATCTTGTGACCTTCTGCTTGCGCGGCCAACAACGATCCCGCGTTGACCGGACGGCCATCCAACAAAACTGTATCCGAACCGCTTAAGCCATCTTCGTCGCCGAACTTTACACCATGCAAGCCAAGCCCGCGCAAAACCGCAAAAAGAGTGGTGCGCGGTTCAGTGTCAATAGGATATTCCGTGCCGTTGATGGTGAGTGTGATGTGCATGAAGTCTCCTTCGTTGAAAAGTGCAAGTACGCCTTTCAACTTTTTTTCGAGCGAATCTTTTCTCTTAGTAAATCAATCTTTTCTTTCTTGCTATTTTCTTCGTAATACCAAACGTCCCAACCATTGGTGGGTACACCTGAAATGGATTTTGCGACCGCATGAATCGAACCCGTGACTTTTCCGCTTCGAATGTGACCGTTTGCCAGAACGGTTGCCTTGATGCCGTTCCCTGCGAAATACAACGTTTGGCCGGGTTGGAGCAATCCGTTTTCGAGCAACGCTCCAAACGGGATCCGCGCTTGCTTCCGTTTCTCAAGCGTTTCCAACGCTGTTGCATCGCTTGCGATGATCGCGTCGATGCGTTTCTGCGCGACCTTGATATATTTTTGATCGCGCTCGATGCCGATGAAATGTCGACCGAGTTTCTTTGCCACTGCGCCGGTTGTCCCGGAGCCAAAAAAGGGATCGAGAATCACATCATCTGGATTCGTGCTTGACAAAATCACGCGGTATAACAGTGCTTCCGGTTTTTGCGTGGAATGAGCTTTCGCGCCGTTTGATTTGATTCGTTCTTTGCCAGTTGCCAATGGCAATAATAACCAGTCCGAACGCATTTGCAGATCATCATTCAGTGCTTTCATCGAGTGATAATTGAATGTGTATTTTGCGCCTTGTTTCTTTTGCGCCCAGATCAATGTTTCATGTGCATTCGTGAATCTCACGCCGCGAAAGTTCGGCATGGGATTGGTTTTGATCCAAACCACATCGTTCAAAATCCAAAATCCCAAATCCTGCATAATCGCGCCGACGCGATAGATATTGTGATAAGAGCCAATCACCCAAATTGTGCCAGTGTCTTTCAGCGCGCGTTGACAGCCAGCCAGCCAGTCGCGTGTGAATTCATCGTAGGCTTTGAAATCCGCAAATTTATCCCAACCATCATCCACTGCCGCGACTTTGGTGCGATTCGGACGATACAAATCCCTTTGCAGTTGCAGGTTGTATGGTGGGTCGGCAAAGACAACGTCCGCTGATTTCGCCGGAAGCGAATCGAGGATTTCGATGCAATCGCCGTGGAGGATCTGGTCGAGCGAAGAAAGTTTCACACTAAACGCTTTGCAAATCTTCCAGGCATCTTTTTGCCAGTGTCGCGGCTACATCTTGACGATATTCTGCGCTGGCCCATTCATCCGTCGACTCGTGACAGGCGTTGTGCGCCGCGGCTTCGAGACCTTCGGCTTCGGTGCCGTCCATCGCGAGTGATGGAGATTTGCCGAATCCACCGATGGCCATGCGCGCCCGACCGGAATTCCATTGCGCCAACGCGACGCACACCAACGGCTTATCCGCGGGTGTGCGCGAGACATATTCAAATGCAAATTTGGCATTTGTTGGAATGGTGATCGCGGTGATCAATCCTTTTGGCCGCAAAGGGAGAAACTCGCCAACATTGGTTACTGACAATTGTTTACCAGTCACTGTGATCTTCGCGTCCATTGCCAACAACGCAGTAACGAACGTGGAGCGGCCATCGCTCGCAACCAAAGTCCCGGCAACCGTCGCGGAATTGCGCAGATTGAGCGGCGCTTCGAGTTTCAACGCGGTTTTCAAAGCCGCAGGCGCGAGATTGCTTTCGAGCAATTGCTGTAGCGTAACCGTCGCGCCGATTTCGAGTTCATTGCCTTTACTGGTGATCGTGTTCAAATCCAGGGCTTGCAGATCCACGACAGAAACGGTAGCAATTGTCGGCTTGGAGAGAAGCGTCCCGCCGCCGAGCGGAACCGTGTTTGGTTGTGCGAGCAGAGTCAGGGCTTCTTTGAGTGTCTGAGGGCGATGATAGTCTGTGATCATGAAAACTCCGTGTGGAGAAATTGTCTTACAATATTATAACTTCATCCGACCAAGAAAAATGCCCCGAACTCTCGGGGCATTTTGGTTTAACCTGGTTGCGTATAAGGCGCGAGCTCTGGCAACAGGAATTTCTGTTTGAGCGCCTGGACGAGAATCTCGAATTGATCGCCAGTACTGTAATGGCCTGAGAAACGCCAAACGGGTTGGATATAAGGCGGCTCTCCATTTGGATCGGTTGTTTTGAAACGCGGATCGGGGAGATAGTAAACCAGCTCGATTTTGTCGATTGACGCGGTGGGAACCGCGTTGGTCGATGACGAGGCCGGTTCATCCACCACCGAAACTTGGTCGGCCGTAATTTGCATTTCCATTGGCTGACCATTTTTCGGATTGATTGCCAGGCTGGTGCTGAAGACGCAAATGGCCGGGTAATTGCCAAACGTCAAATCAGGGACAGCCAACGCCTCGAGCAAAATTTGTTCGCCGATTTTTCCTGTGCCAGCCACCGAGTCTGGACCAATGATATCGTAGCAATTCGGCGCGAGTTGAACGTACGTCTTGCCATCTTCTCCATTGAAGAGCAACACTTTTTGACCGTTAACTTCAGTCTGTTGTTCTGTGCCTTTGAGGATTTGAAACTTTAGATTCGGAAATGGAATTTCATAACGCTCCACTTGCACGACCGGAACGCCGTCTGAGTTGAGGCGGCTGATTGCTCCCCAAATGGTCACGGGACGATCCTGATAATTTTGAAGTTCCTGGAGATTGCCGCCTTCCAGCAGCATATATCCATGAGTCGGATTGTTTACAACGAATCCATATTCGGCGCGCTGGCTTCCATCTGCTTGTTTGTAAATAGTGATAGAGACGATCCCACGCACTCCATCGATGCTTTGACTCGTTGTGGGAATGTTGAGCGTCTGGCCAACATAAATATTTGTGTCTGCGAGTCCATTGGCCTGCATCAACTGCTCGACAGTAATATTGTTCTCAGACGCGATCTTGCTTAGCGTATCGCCTTCCTTAACGGTGTAATTGCCTGTTCCTTGATTTGTTTGCGGTTGCGGTGTTGGGCTGGGGAAGGGCACCGGTGTGCCGCTCAGATTCAGTTTGTAAAAACCAAACCCGCTTCCGCCACCGCCTCCACCTCCGCCACTGCTTGCACCGCGGTTGTCAATGCTTTTCCATTCGAAGACGTTTCCGACTCTTGTGCCAATCACAAACGCATTTTCGAATGGCAGAGGAATATCAGAAGGTATATCAGAGAGCGTGAATTGTCCCTCTTGCGCTGAGAGCACGACTTGGTCTCCGTTGCGCTGTATGTTTCCCATTATGCCGTCTTCATTCAAGCTGGAAGTTTTCCAGGTCTCGATGTTGAATTTTTGAATTCCATTCTTGGTCACGAATTGGCCGGTGGCTTCAACGTACGCGTTTTGCTCTAGCGCATCCATCCCGTCAGCGTTTCCTGTTGCGATGTAATTGTCAATTTGAATCAAACGCGGCTGGCTGACATCCACAGCTTGCAGTGAAGTAACGTGCCCATAAATCGTGACGGTTTGATTGTCAGGATAGCTGCGCTGCCAGGTTTGGAGTGGCAAGCCGCTCGAACCGTGAAAACTTTCCATGATCCCAGTTAAAGTGTTCGGATCGAGTGCTTTCTGCAAGGCTTCCTGCGCGCTGATGATTTCATAAGAGCCTATAGCTTGAGACTGATAATCTACTAAATTTCCTCTAACCGATTCAACTTGGTTGTTCTCATCCATAGTGAAGAGCAGGCCAACCGGTTTAAAGTATTCTTCGTGAATCGGTGAACCTTCCGGCGCCAGCGGCGTGACGTAATAGCCGCCCCAGTAATCATCTTTCTCGATCTGATAT
>DATKNJ010000184.1:0-4451 GCA_035541395.1 Anaerolineales bacterium | reverse complement strand
CTTTCACGCAGGAGATGATTCCTGCGGGAAGCGTGCTCGCGTCTTACCGCGCCTCAGCTTGGGACGCGTTCAAACGGCTGACTCTCCCCGCCAACACCGAAGAGGCGTGGCGTCGCACCGATATTCACACCTTGCCCGCGGACAAGTTCAAATTGCCGACTCCCGGCGCGTTTGAAAAGTTGCCCGCTGTGCGCCCGGATTTGCTTAAGCCGTTGGTCGCGAATCAACATGGTGGGCAAATTGTTCTTTTGCCGGGTGGGTCGAAAATTGACCTCGATGAGAAGCTTGCCAAAAAAGGTGTGGTCTTCACAGACTTGAAAACTGCCGAAGAGAAACATCCTGACTTGCTGGTGAAGATGATCGGCAAGACGGTCAATGTAGAAGAAGGAAAATTCGCCGCGTTGGCTGGCGCGTTTGCGCAAACCGGAATTGTCCTTTATGTGCCGAAGGGTGTGACTGTTGAAGAGCCGTTGCATTCTGTGCTTTGGGGTCCGGGCGCGGAGTTGGCTCACATTTCGCATCTTCTTGTTTTGGTGGATGAAGGCGCCTCGGTCACGTATATTCACGAATCGGCCTCGCCGGATGAAATGAAAGCCAATTCTTTCCACGCAGGCATTGTAGAAATCCAGGTGATGCAAGGCGCCTCGCTGCGCTTTGTGGAATTGCAATCGTGGGGACGCCATGTTTGGAATTTCTCCCATGAGCGCATCCGTGTCGAGCGCGATGGCAACCTCGATTGGATCTTCGGCGCGATTGGTTCGCGTCTTACAAAGAATTTCTCTGAACTTGATTTGATCGGTGAAGGTTCAACGGGACGCATGTCCGGTTTTTACTTTACCGATGGTGATCAGCATCTCGATCACGATACACAGCAAAACCATCTCGCACCGCATACGACCAGCGATTTGTTGTTCAAGGGCGCGCTCAAAGGGAAGAGTCGTTCGGTGTGGCAGGGCATGATCTACGTCGCGAAAGGAGCGCAGAAAACGGATGGTTATCAGGCCAATCGAAATCTGGTCTTGAGCGATCAGGCGCGTGCTGACTCGATCCCCGGCCTCGAAATCTTGGCGGACGATGTTCGCTGCACGCACGGCGCGACGGTCGGCAAGATGGAACAGGAACCGCTGTTTTATCTCAAGTCGCGCGGGATTCCGCAAGCGGAGGCCGAGAAACTGATGGTGGAAGGTTTCTTCGACCCGATCTTCCAACGTATTCCTTTTGAGGGCGTGCGTGATCGTTTTCAGCAATACATTGCCGATAAGATGAGTGTCGAATCAAAATAAAATTGAGAAGGGGAGCCAGGGGTGCCTCTTTTTGAAAATGAATCTATAATTAGAAGGAACATGAATGAGCAATCCTCGTGTCAATCGTGCAGCACCAGTCAAGGAGGCGCGCGTTAGTTCGCGTGAAAAAAATAGGATGGGTCAATTTTCTTATATGCGGGATCCGGGTTCTGAACATGCGTTTGAAGTGGGGGATACCGTGGAAGTTTTTTGCGACCACGAGAAAAGCAACGAACGCGTGCGCGGTTGGATCAAAGGCATTGTTGTGCAGGTCGATAACAAACTGGTGGCAGTCCAGTTTCGTTCGAACGTTTTCTTGACCGATGGCTGGATGGTGCCCGACCGCATTTTGTGGTATCCGCTGAACTCCGAACACATGCGCCCTATGGCCGGCAAGTCCAAGAAAACAGCAAAAAGTTCCAAGAAACGGATTCCAGATTATTGATATTCATGGTTGGTCGGAGTGAGCGTTTCCCGTTCACATCGAAACCAGCGATGATATGTTGTATTATGTCTCTTGACGTTCAAAAAATCCGTAAAGACTTTCCTATTTTAGAGCGCGAAACCGGTCCTGGTGTGCGCGTGGTGTATTTGGATTCCACAGCCACCAGTCAGAAGCCGTTGCCAGTTCTTGAGGCGATGGATGCTTTCTATCGACATTCGAATGCCAATATCCATCGCGGCGTACATACGTTGGCCGAAGAAGCCACGGCCATGTACGAGCAGGCGCGTGAGAAGATCGCCAAGTTTATCAACGCGCCTTCAGCTCATCAGATTATATACACGCGCAACACAACTGAGTCGATCAACCTTGTCGCCTATACGTGGGCGCGTGCCAATCTCAAAGCGGGCGATCTGATTCTATTAACCGAAATGGAACATCATTCCAACCTCGTTCCGTGGCACATTCTGGCGGCGGAGCGTGGCGTGAAATTGGATTTCATTCCCGTGACGGAAGATGGTCTGCTCGATCTGGACGTGTATCGCTCGCTTCTTAAACGGATCCCGAAGCTGGTTTCGTTTGCACACATGTCCAACGTTCTCGGCACGATCAACCCCGCAGCCGAGATCATCCGTCTTGCTCACGAAGCAGGCGCGCTGGCGATGGTCGACGCGGCGCAATCTGTTCCGCACTTGAAAGTGGATGTGCAAGCCCTCGACGCGGACTTCCTCGCTTTTTCCGCACACAAGATGTGTGGCCCAACCGGTATCGGTGCGTTGTATGGAAAATCGGAATTTCTGGAAGCGATGCCTCCGTTCCTCGGTGGCGGCGATATGATCAAGGAAGTGAAGTTGCGCTCGTTTCGTCCGAATTCTTTGCCGCATAAATTCGAAGCTGGGACTCCGGCCATCGCGGAAGCGGTCGGCTTTGGCGCGGCTGTTGATTACCTCACAAAGATCGGCATGGATGATATTTCCGCGCACGAGCATGAGATCACTGAATACGCATTGGAGCGGCTCGAAGAGATTCCTGGTGTGAAAGTGTTTGGCCCCTCTGCAGATAAAAAAGGTGGCGTGGCCTCCTTCACATTGGAAGGTGTGCATCCGCACGATGTGGCGCAGATCCTCGACCGTGACGGGATCGCAGTGCGCGCCGGCCATCATTGCGCGCAGCCGCTGCATGAAAAGTTTGGTATTCCGGCTACCAGCCGCGCTTCATTCTATCTGTACAACACAAAAGAAGAAGTGGACTTGCTGGTAAACGGCATCTATAAAGTGAAAGAGTTGTTTGGTTGATATGTAGGGGCGAAGCACTGCTTCGCCCTTTTAGGAATGATTATGGACGACCTCTATCGCGAAGTGATTATCGAACATTATAAGAATCCGTCTTACCGCGGCCATCTCGATCCGCACGATATTTCGTTCGCGGATAATAACCCGCTGTGCGGCGATCACATCCAGATCGATCTGCGCGTGGACAAAGATGGCAAGGTGACGGATGCGCGCTTCGATGGTCATGGTTGCGCCATCTCGCAAGCCTCCGCGGATCTGTTGGTTGAATCGGTCATTGGCAAGCCGCTCGAAGAAGTGAAGAAGTTGAACAAGCAGGATATTCTGGACATGCTTGGCATCGAGCTTGGCCCGGTGCGTTTGAAATGCGCCCTGCTTTCGCTCAAGGTGTTGAAAGCCGGAGTGTATGGTTTGGGCGAAGCTAATGATGAATTGGTGGAATGATATTGTCCTCTCCCATAGGGAGAGGAATGGGTGAGGGAATGCTCTTGTTCAACTACACAACTTTCGATGAAACCAAAGCTGAATTTGTAGAGATCGCGCCCGTTTCGGAATTGCCAAACGGCGAACGGTTATTTATTGAAGTAAGTGATCGCTCCATTGTGATCTTCAACATCGCTGGACAGTACTTTGCTATTGGCGACATTTGCACTCATGACGATGGCCCCGTTGGAGAGGGTGATATCGAAGGCTTCAACATCGTTTGCCCGCGTCACGGCGCGGAGTTCGACATTCGCACCGGGAAAGCAGTGCAAATGCCCGCGGTAGTGGATATTCCCGCGTATCCTGTCAGAGTTGTGGATGGTATGATTCAAATCGGCATTCCGAAGGAATAAATATTTTTAAAATCAAAACGACCGAGTTTATCGGTCGTTTTTTGTTACGCCTCTAGATTTTACGAATTACTGATCTTCGCATTTCTCGAATTCCCCTACGATTCTCAAAATATCAAACCCTTCTGCAAATGGACATTCTGCCAGCGCGCCGTGCCGTACCATGATGGAACGTGTCAACTCGCTGTTGAAGTAGTATTTTTCTCGATAAGTCTCATATTGTGAAAGCGCTTCGATTTTGGCATTGACGTCTGCCTCGTTCACTTCCACCAGAAAGTTTGGAAAAAAACCGTAAGAGGAGCGGACTACATCAAAGCCTAGCACGGTGATGCCGCGGAAGGCGCGCAAGGCCTCGTCTGACATTGTGTTGTGATCCTGGTGAACATCCTGTTTGGAGTGGATGAAGATCAAATCAGGTTTGAAGTCCTTACGAAGTTTGAGGAAGTATTCCAAAACCTCCTGGCGCGAGTCGGGAAATACGCGCGTAGTAAACGGGCCGAGGACAATTTTTTCTTTTGGCACGCCCAACACTGCCATCGATTTGTAGTGCTCATCCTTCACGTTCTGCAAATCGGGATTCTTCTGGTTGTCTGAAAGCGTAACG
>DATKNJ010000183.1:0-5495 GCA_035541395.1 Anaerolineales bacterium | reverse complement strand
CGCAAACAATGAAAATAAAAAAAACTATTCCGTGAAAGCTGTATGGATTGCGCCCTTTACAATTGGACTTATTTTTCTCGTTAATCTCGTAGCGCTTTTCGCGTTTTCATTATTCTTCGGCGCGCTGCTGATTATTTTCCCCTTTGCATTAATTTTCTTACGAAATTTCGGCATATTAAAATGGATTGGAGAAAAGGCGCAAGCGATCGGCGATTACTTCCTAAAGATCAATATGCTTCTTCTACGGGCCTCCGGAATCGTCCCCTCTCCCGCAACTTCGTGAGTTTATTTATTGTTTGATTGATCGGGCATGTGAAACGGAATCAGCAGCACAAAGCCAATCGCGATGACCACCTCACCGATCAATACTCCGCTGGCTTGCCACGGTCCAAAATACGGGACAGCTGGTAACGGCTGAGAGCCCATCCCAAACACATCTGCCATCCCTGCAAAGACGGAGATCACATAACCGGTGCTTACCAATCGCAGACCAATATCCGCTGCGATGCTGCGCTGCATACCTCTCCACATAGTCAGTAAACTAATATAGCCGCCGACGCAGATCATTGCCAACCCAACAAGAAACACCGAGATCTGCACAAATCCAACCACAGCACTGCGATCCCAACCGAACCAACCGGGCTTGGCACCCACCAAGAATACAAACAATCCAAATAAAGTAGTCCCCAGACCAACCCTCACGCGCAAGCGTGTGGATGAGTCGTAGCGTGCGGTATCCACCGGAGTTGTTACAGGAATATCTTTCTTGGGCATTATGAAGAGGGTAATTCCTTTAGCAAACGGGTCAGCCAGTTCTCGCCGAGAATGTTCGTCACATCAGTTTCAGAATAACCGCGTTCAGATAACAGCGAACCGATCTTTTGCAAGTCTGCAACCGTATCGATTTCAGGCGGCACGGATTGAACGCCAAAACCGCCATCGAAGTCCGAGCCGATGCCGACATGCAGCGAATCGCCCGCCAACTGACAGATATGATCGATATGTGCGATCACATCCGCAAGATGGACTTCATCACGGCGATTCGTATCACGCTTCCAACCGGGCTTCAGAAAAACATTATACGGCACAACGCCGATCACGCCATCGCGCTCGATCACACCGCGCAGGACGCGATCCGAAAACTGACGATTGGTTGGATAATTCGGCAGAAGCGCGAGACAATTTCCATGCGTGGCAACGATAGGCCCGCTGTAAGAATCCAAAGCTTCCAACGCGGACGCCTCATCCATATGACTGAGATCGAGGAAGAAATTGAAATCAGCCATCGCCGAGAGCAAAGCGCGACCCTCATCTGTCAGCGGACCGGGTTCGTTCGTGCCGCCACAGTAACGCGTCCCGGCCCATGCCGGACCGATGAGTCGCACACCGCGCTCGAACCACTCCTCTAATTCAGCTGGCGTGCGGATGCCCTCCCCGCCTTCCATCAACGGGATCAGGCCGACCGGGTGTCCGCTTTCGCTGGGAGTCTGCCATTCGTCGAGGAGCAGTTTCAAGTCCGAGGAGGAACCAAGCAAACGGAATTTATCGGGATGCGAATCCGTTAATCGGTGGTAGCTCATCAACTGATCGAGATAAAGTTTATAGGCTTCGTCAAACGTCTGATAAACCTGAGTCTCATTTTCGTACACGCGAAATCGAAACGGCGTGGCATATAAAGTTGAGAATACCACCACAACCTGACCGCGCTGGTATTCGGGCCAGCCGATCAACGCGTCGCCATTTTGTGTGACGGTGCGCGTGCCAGCCTCAAGCCGACGCGTGTCCATGGCCGAACGCGTATAATCGCGGCCAAAGGCGAACATATTCCAGGCAAGATCATTGTGAGAATCAACGATGAGTTTCATGATAAATAAAAGCGCACCGTGTTGGTGCGCTTTTTGGTTTTAAGCTTCCTTCTCGCCACCCTCTTCATCCGGCGGAGGAGTGGAAGACTCCTCATACTCATGGAATTCTTCCGTGAGCATTTTGAAGTCTTTGTCGGCAAAGGCAGCTGAGTCTACTTTGCGAAGGCTGAGACCGATGCGATGCTGTTCGGGATCGATGCGAATGATGCGCAGCGTCTTGACTTCGCCTTCCTTGAGAGCTTCTTTGGGATGTTCGATGCGATGCTCACTGATCTCGGAAATGTGGATGAGACCTTCGATATCGCCTTCGAGACGAGCGAACGCGCCAAATTTGGTCAGACGAGTGATCACGCCTTCGACGAGCTGTCCAACGCTGAACTTCTGCACGCGCGCCGACCACGGATCATCCTGCAAAGCGCGGATCGAAAGGCCGATGCGGCGTTTCTCGCGGTCAATATTGATGACTTTAACTTTGACTTCCTGCCCGACTTCGAGCATTTCCTTCGGGTGCTGGATGCGATCCCATGAAAGCTCGGAGAGATGTACGAGTCCATCGGCGCCATTGATATTGACGAAGGCGCCGAAATCAGCCAAACTGGTCACGCGGCCGGTATAGACTTTGCCTTCTTCCAATTCGCCGATGACGCGGTCTTTAATGGACTGGCGGGATTCGTTGCTGGTAGCGCGCTCGGAGAGAATCAGACGGCGGCGAGCGCGATCCACTTCGATGATGCGCACAGAAATCGGTTCGCCGATCATTTTCTGCCAGCGCTGTTCCGGCGTCTCGCCAGTGGACATACTGCGGCGCATGGCGCTAATTTGCGAAGCCGGCACAAAACCGCGCAGCCCGCCAATCGGCACAATCAAACCGCCTTTATTGAATCCGATGATCTTGCTGTCGATCACAGTTTCATCGGCAATCATCTTTTCAACGTTTTCCCAGGATAACTGTTCTTCGGCTCGTTTGAGCGAAAGAATCACATTCCCATTGGCGTCTTCAGGATTGACCACGTAAACGTTGACTTCCTGACCAACTTGAAGTGCGGCACGTTCATCGTCCGTGAGTTGCTCCAATTCACGGCCAGCAATCACGCCTTCCGATTTGGCGCCGATGCTGACGAGAATTTGGCTGGGTCCAATGCTGGCAATCATCCCTTTGCGAATTTCACCCACTTGCGGTAGATCTACGCTGAGTGCCTCGCTTTGAAGAAGAGATTCCATGCTTTGGGTATTATTATTGGCTTCGCCCTGCGGGTTCGCGTTCGCGGCCCCCTGCCCGGACAGGGCATTGTTTTGGTCAGTCACAGAAAGGCTCCGGTTAAGAAAAATGTAAAGCGGATTATACAAGTGAATGCAGAACTTGGCAACCCTTCCATTTATTCGAGCGTGAAATTCATAAAAATTGAAAAGATATTTATCAAATTCATTGCAAAGCGCGATGAAGCGGTATAATCGCCTGCGGAGTCCTAATGCCTGCTATTTATCCCTTTACTGCCATCGTTGGACAAGAGCGCATGAAACGCGCCCTCATTTTGAATGCTGTGGATACTCGTATCGGCGGCGTATTGATTCGCGGTGAACGAGGCACAGCCAAATCGACGGCCTCGCGCGCGTTGGCTGCCTTATTGCCTCATGTAAAAATTGTACAGGATTGCCGCTTCGGTTGCGATCCAGACCGCCCCGCCACTTGGTGCACGGAATGTAAAGAACGCGCGGCTTTGAATGGAAAACTGCCAACTGCCGAGCGCGCAACGCCTTTTGTCAATTTACCAGTTTCCGCCACGGAAGATCGCGTGGTCGGTACACTCGACATCGAGCAGGCCATCCAAAAAGGCGAACGCCATTTTGAACCCGGTGTCCTGGCCTCTGCGAATCGCGGTTTGTTATACATTGACGAAGTCAACTTGCTCGACGATCACGTGGTAGATGTGTTACTTGATTCTGCTGCGATGGGCGTCAACACCGTGGAACGCGAGGGCATTTCGTTCGCACATCCAGCGCGCTTCATCCTCGTCGGCACGATGAATCCAGAAGAGGGCGAATTGCGTCCGCAGTTATTGGATCGTTTTGCGTTGTCAGTAGATATCGTTGGTATCCGCGATGCGCGCGAACGCGTGCTCATCATGGAGCGCAACTTATCTTATGAAAAAGACGCGGACGTTTTCCGCAAAGAATGGCTGGGACGCGAGAAAGAACTCTCCGATCAAATTGCGCGCGCCCGCGAACTCGTAGATCAAGTCAAACACACTTCCCGTGACCTGCTCTCCATCGCCGCGCTGACAGCCTCGTTGAATGTCGATGGGCATCGCGCTGACCTCGTGATTCTGAAAGCCGCGCGCGCCCAAGCCGCGTTCGAAGGCCGCACGCAAATCAACGATCACGATATTGCGTTAGCCGCGGAGTTGGCTCTGCCGCATCGCATCAAACGCACACCCTTCCAGCAAGCCGAGATGACGACCGAGCAGTTGCAAGAGCGCATCGAGCAGCTCGCAGGTCAATCGGTCCCGAGTGAATCGGAGCAGGAAGAAGAGACTCAGTCTGAGCAAAAGGGTCAGCCCGAGGAAAAAAAAACTTAAGTCTCGAAGATGAAGCCGAGGAAGGTCCGCAGCAAGGCCAGCCCGAACCCATGCAACAGGACGTGTTTGCACACACCAACGCCAATTGGTGGGAAGGCGGACAAAAGATAAAAGCCGGCGAAACTTTCCAGCCGCGCAAGCTCAATACCCCGCTCGATAAATTAGCCCGCAAACATGCCGGCCGTCGTTCGCTCACCAAGACTGAGCGTAAACACGGACGTTATATCAAAGCGCGCCCGGCCGGCGACAAGCGCGATGACATCGCCTTTGACGCGACATTTCGGGCGGCCGCGCCGTTCCAACAACGCCGCGCCGAAAAACGTAAACGCTTGGCCTTTGCGATTGAACGCAGTGATCTCCAGCGTAAAATCCGCGTCAAGCGCGTAGCCAATTTGGTTTTGTTCCTCGTGGACGCGTCGTGGTCGATGGCAGTGGCCGAACGCATGAACGCCACCAAAGGCGCAATTCTGTCACTTTTAACGGACGCCTACCAACGTCGCGACCGAGTCGGTTTGATCGTCTTTCAAAAAGATCGCGCCACGCTTGTCCTGCCCCCCACTAATTCTGTACAACTCGCACAGCGCGCGTTAATTGATATTCCTGTTGGCGGAAAGACTCCGCTCTCCGCTGGACTGTTCATGGCGCATGATGTTTTGACTCACGAAAAGTATATTCACCCAGATATAGAACCGCTTCTTATCGTCCTGACCGATGGGGCTGGCAACGTTTCGATTGGCACGCTCCCGCCTCAGGAAGAATCCTATCGCTTCGCCGAATTGATCGCGCATGAGACTGTACGCTCGGTGGTCATCAATATGGAGCACGCCGCCTTTGACCAGGGCCTGGCGCAAAGTCTCGCCGAGCATTTGAAAGCGCCATGTTACGCCTTGAGCGAATTGAAGGCGGAGAATCTGTATCACGCCGTTAAAGATGAGATGGCGAGGCCAATGAAGAAATAAGCTTCCTCTACCCTTTGGCCACCCTCCCCAAATCCGACGATGCATATTTTGAATCTGATTTGATCCAAATAATGGTATAAATTATCTTTTGATAT
>DATKNJ010000182.1:0-7039 GCA_035541395.1 Anaerolineales bacterium | reverse complement strand
CGCGAAAACGTGCGTCCCGGATAACTTGCCAATTTAAACAACAGGTCGAATTCTTTCAGCGGAAGCGTGAGACTTTCGCTGTTCACTGTGACTTGATATGTTTTGCGATCCATCGTCAGTTCGCCGATTTGAATCGTCTGCAAAGATTCAATGTGATAACGCTTCAACAAAGCTTTGACGCGCGCCACCAATTCCAACGGCTCGAATGGTTTGACCAGATAATCGTCCGTGCCGAGTTGAAATCCTTTCAACTTTTGGCTGGTTTCGCCTTTGGCGGTCAACATCAAAACGGGAATGTTGAAACTGGCTTTCAATTCTTCGCACAATTCCCAGCCATCCATGTTCGGCATCATTATATCGATGACCGCCAAATCAGCTTTGACCGAATCGAGCTGCGCCAAGGCCTCCACGCCATCCGCGGCTTCGATCACCTCGAAGCCATCGCTTTTTAGAAAGACTCGCACCAACTCGCGGATATGCGCGTCGTCATCCACAACTAGAATCTTGCTCATTAAAAAGTATCCTTCTGCAAAATAGAAGGATACTTGATTTTTGTAAACTGGGTATTAACGAATCAGTAGGGCGACCCGTTGGGTCGCCCTACAATATTTACGCCTCGTACTCGGCTTGCTCCTCATCCACCGTCATCAACGGTTCATCGGAGGGTTTCCTATCGAGCATCTGCATCAGCAGCGCCACGACCTTGGTGTAAAACTTGGTTTCGCCCTTGTCTTCGTAACGTTCGGTCTTCAACCGGCCTTCGAGATAGATCAAACTGCCTTTATGCAAGTATTCCTGGCAGACTTCACCCAGTCGTCCCCATGCTTCGACATTGATCCACTCGGTATATTCTTTCGTTTCGCCGGAGCCGCTCTTCCAACGATTGCTCACAGCCAAACTGAACGTAGTCACTTTTTTGCCGGTGGGAGTGAAGCGTCCTTCGGGGTCTTTGCCCAAACGTCCGATCAATTGAACACGGTTCAACGCAGGCATGATTCCCTCCTTTCTTCGGTACCAGTTATACTTTTAGAGGACAAATGTTTTTGGTCCATACGATAATCTCCTTTTCTCTAAAAGAGCTATTAAGTTGTAGAACCATTCTAGCACAAATTTTCTAAAAGTCAACTGACAATTTCGATGAAAAAACTCCGTCTCCTTCCGCCCTTCATTCTGCTCGCCGCTGCCCTGACCGCGTGCCTGCCTCTTTCATTCTCGCTGCCCACACCAACGACAGTTTCCTCCGCGACCGCGGCTTTCACCGCGACACTTCCGCCGACTCAAACCTCCACGCCTGAACCCACGTCCACACCCGCGCCAACGGATACTATGCGTCCAAGTGTGTCACGCGTGCTCATTATCAGTGTAGATGGCATGCGCCCAGATGCTATCGTCCTCGCGCCGATGCCCATCCTGCAATCCCTGATGCAAACGGGCGCATACTCACTAACCGCGCAGACGATCTTCCCGAGCACAACTCTGCCCGCACACACTTCCATGCTGGACGGCATGTGCCCATCCAAACATGGCATCACGTGGGATACCTATGAACCGGACAAAGGTTACGCTCTCGGCACCAGCTTATTTGATCTGGCTCATGCGTCCGGCCTGCGTACTATAATGGTAGTTGGCAAAGATAAACTGCGCCAAATCACCGATCCTGCCAGCACAGATGTATTTCAATATGTCAACGACCCGGATACAGTCGTTGCACAACGCGCCGCGACATTAATTCCTCAAGGCTTTGGCCTCTTCTTCGTTCATCTCCCTTCCCCCGATTTGGAAGGTCACGCTTACGGTTGGCTTTCCTCGCAACAATTAAGCGTACTCCGTCACTCGGATGATGCGATTCAAACCCTGCTCACCGCGCTGGATCAGGCCGGCCTGCGCCAATCCACGCTCATCATCGTCACCGCCGATCACGGCGGCCACGACACCACACATGGAACCTGGCAGCCCGAAGATATGACCATTCCCTGGATCATCAACGGCCCTGGCATTCAGCCAAAGCAACTCGCCAGCGCCATCAACACCACCGATACGGCTGCCACCGCGGCCTGGGCTTTGGGCTTATCCCAACCAACGGAATGGAGTGGCCATCCCGTGCTCGAAGCCTTTGGCCTCAACGATCCCGCCGAACGGCCTCAGCCGCGCTGCCCTTAAACAAAAAATCCAGCGGTTCATCGCCGTTGGATTTTTCGCAAATGAAACGAGCAGGTTGTTGCGTTATACTTTCTTCAAGGCGGGCAACCCCGTCTTCATCTCGACTACAGTGTAGCCTGCCGGTACTTCGTTGAGAGCACCTTCCTTAATCTCGCGCGAGAAGAAGAACAGCCTGCGTTCCTTTCCGGTGGAAGTCGTGCTGACCTTCTCATGCAAATAATACGTTTGGCCTTTAGAATTCGTGAATCCGTATGCCATTTCTTGATCTCCTTTTGTCTCTCTAAAAGAGCGATTTCAAAAATTGTAGCACAGATTTTCTACGCCTGTCAACGAGGATTTTCCGCCTATGAAGACCGTAATCACGCTTGACGAACTGCATACTGCCCGCTTCTCTCTGGAAGGAACAGTTGGTCTCGTTCCCACGATGGGATACCTACACGAAGGGCATTTATCCCTCATCCGCCGCGCAAAAGGGGAGTGCGATCATGTTGTCGTCAGCATCTTCGTCAACCCGACTCAGTTTGGGCCGAACGAAGACCTCTCCAAATATCCGCGCGACCTCAACCGCGACCTGAGCTTGATCGAACCGCTCAGCGTGGATGTAGTCTGGACGCCAACAGCAGAGGTGATGTATCCAAACGGCTACCAGACTTGGGTCCAGGTTGAAGCGTTGACTCAGCCTTTGGAAGGTGCAATGCGTCCCGGTCACTTCCGTGGCGTGACGACCGTTGTCGCCAAGTTGTTTAACACAGTTCAGCCGCACAAAGCGTACTTTGGGCAGAAGGACGCGCAACAGGCCGCGGTCATCCGACAAATGACGCGCGATTTGAGCTACCCGATTGAGATCGTGGTCTGCCCTATTGTGCGCGAAGCGGACGGATTGGCGATGTCGAGCCGCAACAAATATTTGGAAGGTGAGAATCGTCAGGCCGCGTTGGTTTTGTCCCGCGCGTTGAACGCCGCGAAACAGGCGTATGACAAAGGCGAACGCCGGGCTGAGACATTGAGACAAATAATGAAAGATGTGATTGCCACCGAACCGCGGGCGCAAATGCAATATGTTTCCTGTGCGGACTACGGCACACTGGAAGAGTTGGAAACCGTAAAGGGCAAAACTCTGCTCTCGATGGCGGTTTATATCGGCAAGACGCGCTTGATCGACAATTTTGTGCTGGAGTAAAAACAGAGCGGCTCGATTGAGTCGCTCTGTTTTTTGCTAAACCTGTTCGAAGCGTTCCACCGGCACTACGAAGAGCGTGGCGCGCGGTTCCTGGGAAGTGTTAGCCCCAAGTTTTTCGCGTATGGCTTGAATAGCCGCATCCACACGATCATCATTCACGCCGAGCAATAACGTCGCCACACCGCTGCGCAAAAACCCGCCGGTGGATGCGATGCGTGTGACACGGAATTTTCCTTCGGTGAGGGTTTGCGTCAAACCGTCGGCCTCCTGATCTTTGACAATCACAACAATCATCTTCATGGCTAAATCTCCTCGAAGTGTTCCACGGGAAGGGCAAAAACGGTCGCGCCGCCGACAGTCACTGGAATTGGCGCGGGCATTGGCATCGGCGAACCCTCCAACGGCAGAGTCATATATTCCACGCGTTGGCGACAAACTGTGTGTAAGGCATCCAAGACAGCCTGCTCATGATCTTTCGGCAGACCCACCAACAGAGTCGCGTTGCGGCGGCCGAGGAATCCGCCCGCGCTGGCAAGATAAACCGCGGAGGCGCCGAAACGTCCCAACGTATCGAGAGCCGTATCAAGGTCCTGCTCTTGAACGACGGCCAGAATTAAGAGTCGTACAGGATCTGTACTCATGGTCTTCTCCTTTGGCATGTCTTGATGAATCTGCGCGCGAGCAACCGGTCAAAGGATGAACGAATTTCAACGCAAGAAATTTTCAAGATACAGAAGTATACACGTAAACTTTACCAGCGAAATCAACTCTTTCGGGTGAATTTATCTTAATGGAAATCCCGCTCAAATTCAAGGACAAACTCAAAGCGGATAAAAGAAAACCTCATCCCCTAACAATTTCTCATCGGCATAGTCAAAGCGCGCCGAGAAAAATTCATTCCGCTTCAGCCATGGCAGGAAAATCGCGTCACTCGGCCAAAGCGGTAAACGCGTGATGCCATCGTCAGGAATCCATGCGAGATGGCCCTCGGGCGATTCGATCAATTCGCCCTCGAAGTCGCTCGCGGTGAAAACAAACACGTACCAGTCCTGACCTTTGAAATTCGTAAAGACCAACAACCCGTGTAAACGCGGCTGATGAATGACCAATCCCGATTCTTCCCGGACTTCACGCTGCACACACATCTCCGGGCTTTCCCCCGCCTCGACTTTTCCGCCCAATCCGTTCCACTTGCCCTCATGAATATCATTGGGACGTTTATCGCGATGAATCATCAATGTATGACCGTCGCGTTTGACGTAACACAACGTGGCAAGAATCATAAAGAGAATCCCTTTTTCTTCATTTACTAAAGGTTCCCATCAACTCACCTTGCGCCAACACATGACCTTGCATTGCCTGAAGCAATTGACTCTTATTCGCGTCGGAGGAAAGATTCAGAACAGCATCGAGCGCATACAACTTAAAGAAATAACGATGCGTGCCCGAGGGCGGACACGGCCCATCGTATCCCATATGACTTGACGAGTTCTTGCCTTGCAAGCCGCCGTTCGCAAGTTGCGCGCCGGTTGGTACGGCTTCCGGCAAACTTGTGACCGTAGCAGGAATGTTGAAGGCCACCCAATGCACCCAGATTCCGGAAGGCGCATCGGGATCATCCACAATCAACGCGAAAGATTTTGTATTTGCAGGCGCATTGCTCCAAGCCAACGCGGGCGAAATATTATTTCCCTTGCAAGAGTATTTAACCGGAATCGCCTGCCCGGCAGAAAACGCGCTGCTGGTCAATTGCATGGACATACCAGCCTCCTGTGTTGCGGTTTGCGCAGATGGCATGCAAGCTGCGAGAAACAAAAGAAGAATCGAGAAAAACAAAAACTTTTTCAAACAAACCTTCGCAAAAATTATAACCTCACGTTACGCAGAAGCGGGCAAATCAGAACCGCGAAGAACAATTTTCCTTGGCGCGCTTCGCGCCTTCGCGGTGAAAAAGATCGAACGCGCGTAACATTGGTTATAGTCTCTTTACAAAATGAACGAGTCGCTCCGCCTCTTCATAACCCAATTTCAAATGTGCAGCGATACTGCCCTCGTTTTCCAGCCAAGTATCCGAGGCCATTTCTCTATAACCTTTTGTGCGCGCCCAATCTTCCGCGGCGCGGAAAAGCATTCCACCGATTCCCTGCCGGCGCATGTCCTCATCCACATACCAACCTTCGATATAACCGACCGGGCTGGTCTCGCAACCTTCGCCGTAGTCGCGTGTGCCTGCCTCGAGAAACCCACACAGGCTTCCATCCGCGCGGGATGCGAAGAATATGGCATCGTCTAGTGAAGCCAGTAAACGATCCATGTCGTAAGAGAAATCTACTTCCGTGCCGTGCGGCCAGAGCGCCAACCGCATCCGTAACCATTCGCTTTTATCTTCGGGAGCTGCGTGCCGAATCGTTACATCCATTTCTTCTCCAATGTTAAAAGCACAGAGACACAGATTCAACTCCGTGTCTCTGCAACTCTATAACGAAAATCTATTCGCCGCCGCGTTTGCCGAGTTGATGATCGAGCATCAGCACCGCGGTACCGCGTGCTTCGATCAACTCCAACTGCGCCACGATTTCAGCCGCGTTCTTCTCCTCTTCCACTTGCTCGGTGATATACCACTGTAACAACACCTGTGCGGGATAATCTTTTTCCTTCAACGCCAATTCATACAGCGCATTGATGGAAGCTGTCACTTTCGCTTCGTGCTCCGCGACTTCCTGGAACAACTCCAGCGAAGTGTTCCAATCTGTCTTCGGCGCGTCGATGGTTTTAAGAATCACCTGCCCGCCGCGCTCGAGCAAATGATCATAAAACTTCATGGCATGCTCGCGCTCCTCGCCCTCCTGAACACGCATCCAATGAGCAAAACCCGGCAAATTCTTGTTCTCGAAATAGGCCGCCATCGAGAGGTACAGATAGGAAGAAAACAACTCTTTATTGATCTGATCGTTGATCGCGTCTTGCATCGCTTTTGAAATCATAGGTGCCTCCTTACCATGATTATACAATCAATCTCTGATGGATAAGGCCAGATGAACAATCCAGAGCAAAATCAGGGCCCAGATCAAAAGGATGATCGCAATCCCGAATAAACCCACGCCTCTTCCCGGACCCTCGGCCGTCTGGCCGTTTCCCGCGCCTCGCTCATCACTTCAGCCGGGATCAAACGAACTGCCAACGCGATCCCTGCAGGGACGATGATGAGATCGTCCAAATAACCAATAACGGGAATGAAATCAAGGATCAAATCAATCGGGCTGATTGCATAAGCGACAGTTCCAAGAGCAATCGCTTTCGCATACCACGGCGTACGCGCATCCCGAGCTGCAAGATAGATAGCATAGGTCTCTGTCTTAAGTGCGCGAGCGCGAGCTTTTAATTCCTTGAACATAATTTATTATTCCTGACTATGCCAAAAACAAAACTGCCACACCTGCAATAGCAAGGATTGTTCCTACCAAAGCCTGCCAGCCAATCTTTTCCTTATAAACAAAATAGCTGATAGGCAGGATAATCACCGGCGGCAAAGCCATCAGCGTACTTGCGACTCCCACTTCCGCGTACTGCACCGCAAGCAATGATGAGGTGACGCCGAGTACGGGTCCCACTAATGCGCCCAATGCGAGCAGGCGCAGGGCCTGTGGATTTCCGCGCACGGATCGAATCGTTGCGCCCGCGCTTCTTTGAAATGCAGCC
>DATKNJ010000181.1:0-5057 GCA_035541395.1 Anaerolineales bacterium | reverse complement strand
GTGAATCCGCTGGTCGCGATCTTATTGGGAAGCTGGTTGGCACAGGAAACGCTCAATGCACGCATTGTCATCGCGGCCTTGATCATTGTCAGCTCTGTAGTCTTGATCAATACATCCAAACAAGCCAAAATTATCCAAGAGGAAGAAACGACTTCGCAACTTGCGGACTAAAAAAGCGGCTGGCAGATTGCCAGCCGCTTTTCATTAATCTCCGCCTTTCGCCAAGGCCGCTATTTCTTCTGGAGTCGTGTACTCATGCACCAATTTTCCATCGCGCATCTGCAGCACGCGGTCCACATATTTGCACATGCGCAGATCGTGCGTGACCATGATGCCTGCGCGCTGATTCTCGTGAATCAACTTGGCAAACGTCTCGACCACTTGAAAGGCACGTTCGGTGTCGAGGCTGGCAGTGGGTTCATCAGCTAGAACAACGGTTGGGTTGTGAATCAAGGCGCGGGCGATCGCGACGCGTTGTTGCTGTCCGCCGGACATTTGCGCGGGCAGGTTGTGCAAACGATCGTTCAAGCCAAGACGCGTGAGCAACTCCATTGAACGCGCTCGACCATCACGACCATTGCGTCCATTCAGGCGCAACATAAACTCGACGTTCTCTTGAGCCGTCAAATACGGAATCAAGTTATTCGATTGGAAAGTGAATCCAATTTTCTCGCGGCGCAAACCTACGCGCTGTTTTTCATTCATCCTGGCAAGATCATGACCGTCGATGAGGACCTGTCCACTGGAGGGCGTGAGCAGCGCAGCCAAAATCGAAAGCATTGTTGTCTTGCCCGAGCCGCTCGGCCCGACCAACGCCACAAACTCGCCCGAACGAACTTGAAACGAAACGTCATCCACAGCATTGATCTTGCCGCCGTCCACGGAAAAAGTTTTGACAATGTTATGTACTTCAAGAGCAATATTACTCATATTCATTACCTATTGTGACAAACGCAGTGCTTTCAATGGTTCGATGCGCACCGCATAAATAACAGAGACCAAACCACCTGCCGGGCCAATCAACAACAGGGCTAAAATCGCCAATGCAGAAGCCGTACCATTGAAGACTAGTGGAATCGTCGGCGGGAAAAATAACGAGAACACATACGTGAACAAGCCGCCAATTCCCACACCGAGCGCGGTGGTCACCATGATCTGAATCACCGCCGCGGCGCCCACAACTCCATTCGAGGAGCCAATGGCTTTCAGCACGCCGATCTGCGGAACCTTTTGCAACACTTGAATTTGGAAGAAACCACCGATCACAAGTACACCAATCAGCAATGTAAACACACCTTGAGTCTGTACTGTACCTTGTTGTGCGGAATAACCGGGGATGTTGTTGATCGTCGTGGGAATATCCGCAACTTGTATATTCGAAACTGAATTGGTCAACCTTGCGATCATTGCTTGAGTTTGAGTCAGATCATCCAATTTGACCGCGATCACGTTGATATCAGGAATGGTTTTATCCGCTTCAGACGCGGATTTGGGTCGGACTCGTTCCCAAGTGGAAGGCGGCACAAAAATCGTTGGCTGGAATGTATACGCTTCACCTTCTGTCAGGCCAACCACTTGAAGTGTAAAGAATTGATCCTTCGTCCCTTGCGTGGAGCGGATCGTAATCTCATCACCTACTTTAACATCGGAGCGCAGAGCCACATTCTTATCGATGACAACTTCCTTGGCGAGCTGAGTTTGGAAAGTGCGGCCCTGAATCACGAGCGGCAAACCGGGTTGATCTGGCTCCACGCCCAGCAACGAAACTTTCAGGACTTGGCCGTTATCCAACATAATAGCCGTCGTGGAGGTGGAAATCGGTCCAGCCGCGGCAACGCCTGGTACGCGGCGAACAGCTTTGAGCACGCTCTGATCGAGTCGACTGGAGGAGACGATGTAATCGGACTTATCTAGAAACACAACCAACTGCGCGTCCAGATTGGCAATGTATTGACGATTGTTCGTAGCCAGTCCTTCGCCCAGCGCGGCGATGAACAGGACCAACAACGTGATCAGCGCGATCACCAACGCAACGAGGAAGAAGCGGCCGCGGTTGCGCCAAATCTCTTTGAGAGCCAAATAAAAAGAAAGGAACATACAATCCTTATTCGATACAAGTGTCAGAATTACAAACAAGCTTTACAGCCGCTGATTTTCCCGACAGCGCACTTGCAAAACCTATCAAAGTGTAAATCTAATAAAATTCTTATGACAGAGGATGGAAATATAATGAGCGCAAACTATTCAGACTGGGCAACTTTTTCCATCATGCGGCAGAACGAGCACAAATCCGGCGCGGATGTGGGCTGGCCGCAATTTGAGCAGGGATGCAAATGCAGCTCCCGATTTTCCTGTTCCCGAAACAGACCATTGGTACGCGCTTCGAGAAAACGCAGATAAAACGTGAGCTTGGCTCCGGGACGCGTCGTCTCCAATTGATTGAGAACTTCTTTGTAATAGATCGAAGTCGAACCCACCGCGAACGGACATTCTTCATAAATGTATTCGATGCCGCGCGCGATGGCATAGGCGGTCATCTCGCGTTCGTAAAAGCGGCAGAGCGGTTTGACTTTGCGCGCCAGCCCGTCGGCAGCGGGGAGAACCGGACCTTGTCGCAACAGGAAATCGCTTTCCCAAACCAACGTGTTGCCAAACAGCACCGATGCTTCATCGTCGAGATTGTGACCGGTCGCCAGCACATCATAGCCGAGGTCACGCGCGATGCGATTCATTTCGTGACGTTTGGCTAATCCACAGACCGCGCACGGTTTGCCGTGTCCGCGATGCGAAATTTCCGAAAGCACGGGAATCGGCTGCCCGTATGTTTTCTCGATATCGACAACATGAAGTTTAAGATTGTGCTCAGCCGCGAACTTTTCAGCCAAACGCTGCGACTCATGCGAGTAATTGATTCCGCCATCGATGCCAAGGCCAAGATAAAGACCGTCAGCTTGATAACCGAGTCGCGTAAGGATATCCCACAGCGAGAGAGAATCCTTGCCGCCCGAAACCGCAACCAGGATTTTTTCATCCCGCGTGAACATTTTATATTTTTTGATAAGGCGCTCAGCTTGCTCAGGCACCCATTCGAGATAGTGCTCCTTGCACAACGCCAATCGATGCTGGCGCATGTTGACCGAGGCTTTGGCTCCGCATTTACGACATTTCATAAGAACTTCTTTTCGACCACGAAGGATTCAAAGAACACGAAGACATTTCTAAAGTCTTTTCGTGTGACATTATCCGCCAGAGATCACAGCGACCAACTTGATCTCGTCGCCATCCTTCAAAATTTCATCGTCCAAAATCATCTCGCCATCGCGCATGGCAATCACCGATTCCGGCACGATATTATTTTTCTTCAGCGCGTCCAACAGCATCATGCCCGGGCGCGTTTCATATTCTTTGTCACGCAGAATCAATTTAACAGTCATTGCTCTCCTTTGAAAAATCATTCTACCTCAAAAACGCTTGACAACCTATTTTCCATGCCGTAGCATAGAGCCGAGAGGTTCTATGCGCATTGGAATGATGGCAGATGCCTATAAGCCGCACGTCAGCGGCGTTACAAATTACATTGACCTGAGCAAGCGTTATCTCGAAAAAGCGGGGCATGATGTGTTCGTCTTTACGTTTGGCGACCTTGAATACGAGGATAATGAACCTCGCGTCCTTCGCAGCCCGGGCCTGCCTCTGGCAGACACGGGCTATTATCTATCTTTGAGGTATTCGCGCGCCGCCCGAAGAATGTTACAGACCATGGATGTGGTTCATGTCCATCACCCGTTCCTCAGTGGACGTCTCGCGCTGCACTATTGTCGTCCGTTGGAAATTCCAATCATCTTCACCAATCACACGCGTTACGACTTATACGCGCAAGCTTACTTTCCAATCATGCCGGAAGAATTGGGACAGAGTCTGTTACAGGCTTATATGCCATCTTTCTGCGAAGCAATGGATTTGGTTATCTCGCCATCGGCAGGCATGGAAAAAATCCTGCGTCAACTCGGCGTTGAAAGTCGCATCGAGATCATCCCCAACGGTGTGGATTTGCGCCCGTTTCATGAGGCGAAGCCATTATCGCGCGCTAAATTTGGATATAAAGAAAGCGACGTCCTGCTGGTCTACGCAGGCCGCGTGGCTATTGAAAAGAATCTTGATTTTCTGTTGCGCTCCTTCGCAGGGGTCGCGCAAGCCATCGACAACGTTTATCTGTTGATCATCGGAGGCGGGTTGAAACCAATCGAGGACGAGATGAACTCGCTGACTGTCGAATTAGCCATCGCGAATCGCGTTCGGTTCACCGGCATGGTCACGTATGATGAACTGCCAGCGTATCTCACCATGTGCAATGTCTTCGTCACAGCTTCAGTCACTGAAGTGCATCCGCTCTCCGTTATCGAAGGTATGGCCGCAGGACTTCCAATCGTCGGCATTCAATCGCCGGGCGTGGGTGATACGGTTGAAGAAGGCATGACCGGTTTTCTATCGACTCATGACCTGGCCGCATACACTGCCAAACTCACCCGCCTCTGTTTGGACCCGAAACTGATTCAGCAAATGGGCACCTCCGCCCGAAAGGTTTCCACTGAATACGCCATCGAACGCACAACCAAAGTCATGCTCAAGCATTACGAGCGCCTGGTGTACGATGCGCGTCCGAGAAAGCAACGCTGGGATGCGCGCCTGCGCGGCATGTTGGAACGGTTTTTGACATGATAAAGCACGTAAAGAGATTCTTCGCGTGCTTCGTTTCTTCGCGGTGAGTCAAAATGAAAACCTCTTCACACAATCAACAAATCGGGCAATGGGGCGAGCGCGCCGCCGCGGACTATCTCACTGTGCAAGGTTACACCATGCTGGCAACCAATGTTCGCACACCTTATGGTGAAATCGACCTCATCGCGCGCCGCGACGAAATCACGATCTTCGTTGAAGTGAAGACCCGCACATCAAACAAACTTGGCTTACCCGAAGAAGCCGTCACGCCGCGCAAACGCGAACATATGCTGGCCGCTGCCGAACATTACGCCGTCGAGCAGGAAATCGATCATTGG
>DATKNJ010000180.1:0-6955 GCA_035541395.1 Anaerolineales bacterium | reverse complement strand
GATGTGCTTTTATCATATACATTGATCTTCGGCAAATTGGGCATCCCTGCCATGGGCGTGACCGGCGCGGCGATTGGCGGCTTGACCGCGCGCATCTATGAGTGTGTAGCTTTGATCAGCGCGGTGTACATCACGAAATCGCCCATCGCGGGTAAGCTGCGCGAAATCTTCAACATCGATTTTCACTTCTTTAGGAAGATATTTTTGCCAGTGCTGCCGGTCATCTTGAACGAGACGTTCTGGTCATTGGGAACGACAACGTACAACGCGATTTACGCACACATTAGCACGGACTCCATTGCAGCGGTCAATATCTTTTCGACCATCGATCAAATGGCTTTGGTGCTGTTCTTTGCCATCACCAGCGGCACTTCCGTGATGGTGGGGAATCGAATCGGCGCGGGCGATAAGGACACTGCTTATCGCTACGCAGGTCGTTCACTTGGACTGGTGATGGTATTGGCTTGGGCCGCGGGCGCGTTAATCTATTCCATCTCAGGATATTTATTCGTGTTCTTTAAAGTTCAGCCGTTGGTCATCGAATATGCCCATCATCTCTTGCGGATTTCCTGTTCCCTGCTATGGGTGCGCGCCATGAACGCCATGTTGATCGTGTCGATCCTGCGAGCAGGCGGCGATACCTGGTTCGCCTTTTTCCTGGACGGATGCATCATTTGGATTCTCGGCGTGCCGATGGCGTATACTGGAGCCTTTGTGCTGGACTTACCTGTCTATGGCGTTTACTTTATGGTCATGTCTGAAGAAGTCACCAAATGGAGTTTGGGCCTGTACCGCTTCTTCTCCCGTAAATGGATCAATAACCTCGCACAAACGGTCTAGATTCCTTGACACACTTTTTGCACCCATGATAAACTCGAACTGTTCGAACATCCTAACGAAAGGAGCAGCGCACTTGATGAAACTGTTTATGTTCACCGTAATGATTAGTCCGGATTCGGCC
Source organism: Anaerolineales bacterium (assembly GCA_035541395.1). GTDB lineage: Bacteria > Chloroflexota > Anaerolineae > Anaerolineales > Villigracilaceae > JACPVF01. The sequence continues at coordinate 5,994 of DATKNJ010000180.1, read as the reverse complement.
GGAAAATCACCTTATCGAAGTGCGCCTGTTGCTCGAGCAAGCTAGGTCTATTGTTTTCCCCTGACCTTCCAAGCCACGGTGCACCCCGCACCGTGGCTTTTTTGTCGCTTTTTGTTGACTACTGAAAGGCTTTATCCATGACCGCAATCGAACCCGCTCTCACTTTTGATTTTCGGAAGACCCTGCAAAAAAATCGTTTCAAGGGCATCTGGCAAACGATGTCCGATTTTCGTCTGCCATACGCGGGCGCCACAGCTGCCCTGGCTGTCTCCGCCATGGCGAAGACCTTCACATATTTGCTCTTGGGCTATTTCGTGGATGACATCCTCACTCAAGGCAAATATTTTGCCGGAGACTTAACGCGCACGCTGATGTATATCGGATTCGGGTTTGTGGGACTGGCCGCCATCGAAGGCGGATTCTCGTATCTTTCCGGACGGATGGCTGCGTTCACCGCCGAAGGGATCACGCGCCGCCTGCGGGATTTCCTCTTCGACCACATCCAGCGCTTGAGTTTCTCCTATCACGCTACCACGCCAACCGGCGACTTGATCGAGCGCGTTACCTCGGATGTGGACGCGCTGCGTCGCTTCTTCAGCGAAGAAGCCATCGGCGTGGGGCGCATTGTCCTGCTGTTCGTGGTCAACTTCATCGCCATCTTGAATCTGAACGTCAAACTCGGTCTGGCTTCGGTGGTGGTGATTCCGTTCATCCTGCTGGTCTCGGTCTGGTTCTTCAAGAAAGTGACTCAGCGCTATGAGAAATATCAAGAGCAGGAAGCGATTCTCTCCACTACCCTGCAAGAGAATCTGACCGGCGTTCGCGTGGTCAAAGCTTTTGCGCGACAGGAATACGAGAAAGGCAAGTTTGAAAAAGATAACTGGGAGAAGTTCCTGCGCGGCCGGCATTTGCTAATCATGCACTCGCTCTTCTGGCCGCTCTCGGACGTGGTGCTCGGTTTTCAGATGCTCTTTGGATTCGTCTTCGCAGCTTTCATGGCGATCCGCGGTGAGATCACAGTTGGCACCTATCTCGCGTATGTGGGACTCGTGGTGTGGTTGATCTGGCCGATCCGCAACCTGGGACGCATGATCGTGCAGACCTCAACGGGTTTGGTTTCGTACGGGCGTTTGATGGAGATCGTCAAGCAGGAGCGTGAACCGCTCTTCGATGGCAAGATTCAGCCTGAAGGTCCGGTACGAGGCGATATCACTTTCGAGAACGTCTCGTTCATGTATTCCGATGGCGAATCCGATGTGCTGAAAAATATCTCATTCCATGCGCATCCCGGACAAGCGATTGCCCTGATGGGCTCGACCGGCTCCGGCAAAACATCGCTGGTCAACCTGCTGCCGCGCTTTCATGAATACACGAGCGGTCGAATCCTGCTGGATGGCGTGGAGTTGAAAAACTACTCGCGCTCTTATCTGCGCAAACAAATTGGCATTGTGGAGCAGGAGCCGTTTCTGTTCAGCCGTTCGATTCGCGAGAACATCGCTTATGGTGTGGGCCGCGAAGTTTCGATGGAAGAGGTGGAACGCGCCGCTCGCGCTGCCGCGGTTCACGATGTGATCCTGACTTTTCCCGATGGCTACAACACGCTGGTCGGTGAAAAAGGCGTGACGCTCTCCGGCGGACAGAAGCAGCGCGTGGCGATTGCCCGCACGCTGCTCAAGAACCCGCGCATCTTGATCCTCGATGATTCAACTTCATCTGTGGATACAGAGACGGAAGCCGAAATCCGCGCCGCGCTCAACAATCTGATGAAAGACCGCACGACGTTCATCATCGCACATCGCATTCAATCAGTGATGATCGCAGATTTGATCCTTGTGTTGGATAAAGGTGAAGTGGTGCAGATGGGAACGCATGAAGAATTGGTCCTGCAAAAAGACGGCATTTATCGCCAGATTTACGATATCCAAACGCGCATCGACGAAGAACTGGAGCAAGAGATTGCGCGCGTGAATTGATCACGTAGAGGCGCAACGCGTTGCGCCTCTACTGGAGAACAATAAAATGTCTGACGAACTTATCGAAATCGAAGAAGAAGAATACACCTCAAACCTGACCATGCCAGTGTTCAAACGCATCGTTGGTTTGCTCAAACCACACTGGAAATGGGTCGCCGGGTTTCTATTTACCATCGCGGTGACGTCCGGTCTCGACGCTTACTTTACTTTCATTAACAAACAAATCGTGGACCGCGGCATTCAAGGACACGACACAGGCGCGGTGTTGCATCTTGCCACCATTTACGGCTCGTTTATTTTGGTGCAGGTTGTCACCGTCTTCAGCTTTGTGTATCTGGCAGGCGTGCTCGGCGAACGCATTCAATACGACTTGCGCCGCATGCTCTTCAATCATTTGCAGGAGCTGTCGCTTTCGTATTACTCGCAGAACGCGGTCGGACGTTTGATCGCGCGCGTCACCTCCGATACGGGCCGCGTAGCGGATATGATGACCTGGGGCCTGGTCGATACGACCTGGGCCGCGATGAACATCACTACCTCAACGATCTTTATGTTGCTGATCAACTGGCAATTGGCACTGATCGTGTTCGTGATCATCCCGATCATGATGCTTATTGCCATTCAGTTCCGCAAAAAGATTCTGGTGGAGTTCCGCGCGTCGCGCCGCGCCAACTCAAAGATCACCGGCGCGTACAATGAGAACATTCAAGGCGTACGCGTGGTCAAGGCGCTCGGACGTGAAGATCAAAACACGCACGAGTTCGAGTTCCTGACCACTAAGATGTACAACGCCTCCTATCGCGCGGCCTGGCTCTCGGCCCTCTTCCTCCCCACCGTGCAGATCATCGCTGCAGTGGCACTGGGCATGATCGTCGGATATAGCGGAATCCAGATTCAAGTTGGGTTGATCACCATCGGCGGCATTCAAGCTTTCGTCTCGTATCTCACGTTCATGATGTGGCCTGTGCAGGACTTGGCACGCGTGTATGCTGAAATGCAACACTCGATTGCTTCGGCGGAGCGCATCTTCAAGTTGATCGATACGCCGCCCGAAGTCCATGACAAGCCGAATGCATTCCCCGCGCAGACTCTGCTCGGCGAGATCGAATTCGATCACGTGAACTTTTATTATGAGGATCGCAAACCTGTCTTGACCGACTTCACGCTGAAAGTGAATCCCGGTGAAATGATCGCGTTGGTCGGACCAACTGGCGGCGGCAAGTCTACGATCGTGAATCTACTCTGCCGCTTCTACGAGCCGCGTGATGGGATGATTCGAATCAACGGCCACGATTATACGGATTACACGCTCGCTTCCATCCATAGCCGAATCGGAATCGTGCTTCAGACGCCGCATCTCTTCTCTGGCACGGTGCGCGACAACATCCGTTATGGACGCTTGGAAGCCGCCAACGAAGATATCGAGTCTGCTGCGAAGATCGCCGGCGCGCACGACTTCATCATCACGCTCGAAAAAGGTTATGACCAGAACGTCGGTGAAGGCGGCAACCTGCTCTCGGTCGGACAGAAGCAGTTGATCAGTCTCGCGCGCGCCGTGCTGGCCAAACCGGAATTGTTCATCATGGACGAAGCCACTTCCTCGGTCGACACACTGACCGAAGCACTCATCCAGCGCGGCATGGAAGCGCTGATGAAAGGTCGCACATCGTTCGTGATCGCGCACCGCCTCAGCACCATCCGCCGCGCCAATCGAATCCTGGTGATTCAGGATGGCCGCATCGCGGAACACGGCACACACGCCGAACTTCTGCGCCAGCGCGGACATTACTATCGCCTGTACACGCAGCAATTCCGCCAGCAGTTGGAAGTGCAATACGGCATGACTGAATTGACAGAAGAATCGAAAATACAAATTGGCGAGGAAGATGCACTGGCCGCAGATTAAGAATAAACAGATGGATACTGATCGGTATCCATCTGTGCTTTCATCAGGGAAAAATGAAAACCGAAATTATTCCTTTCACAGAAGAATTGCTCCCCGAAGCCGGAAATCTTTTGGCCGAACGCCACAAACGCAATCGCGCACAGTTTCCTTTGCTGCCAGCGCGCTTTGAAGAAATCGATGCTGCGGCCAAGGCTATAGAAACACTTTGGGGAAAGAAATTCAAAAATGGTTACGCTGCGCTGCGCGATGGAAAGCTCGTTGCATATTTGATCGGCGAGTTCGTGCTCCAACCTTGGGGACGCTGCGGCTACGTTTATTTGCCCGGATACTCATTAGCTGATGGCGAAAGCACTGCTATTATTCAGGACTTGTACACGCACCTCGGCGACGATTGGGTGAAAAAAGGAATCTTCAGTCACGGGCTGTACATTTCTGCTGCGGACGTTCACATCGTTGAAGCTCTGTTCAACCTCGGCTTCGGCAAAGAACGCGTGGACGCGCTGCTGGATTTGCGCACTTTGAATTTTCCAAAGATCGAAAAACCGGTTGGGATTCAAATCCGCCGCGCGGGCAAAGGTGATAACCAATATCTCGGCGACCTTTCCGGAGTGATCTCGCGTGCGCTCGCGAATCCACCGTATTGGCATCCGGTTATTCCAGAAGACTATGAGGAATTGCGTGAAGGTTGGGCTGAGTTAGCCGATGACAAAGAATGGACAGTCTGGCTGGCGCTTGAAAACGATAAAGCGCCTGGCGCGGTTGGCTTTCGCCCCGAACCTGAAGATGCCACCTCCCTGCTGGCTTCGCCGCGCACAGTTTATTTGAGCATCGCCGCGACTCAACCCAAAGCGCGCGGACGCGGCATCAGCACTGCTCTCACATGGCACGGCCTGGAGCAGGCTCGCAAAGATGGCTTTGAGATTTGCTATACCAACTGGATCAGTCCGAATCTGTTAGCCGCGCATCATTGGCCGCGTTATGGTTTCATCGATGTTGCCTATCGTTTGGCGAAACGGGTGGACCCTGCGATCGCCTGGGCAAGAGATGAACAAGAATAGGACAATAGCTCAATGAATCAAAGAGTTCCGAGTCGATGGCGATTGCAATCTTTTAACGGTTCCAGTGCAATCGAGCAAATGCAGTGATAAAGTCATTAATGTTTATGTCGATTGTCACTTGTAAAAGTGGAGACAAATCTTATAAATGAAATAAAACAAATTTGAAATGACTTAATATCACAGGCCGTGCACATCAAAGGAAAACCGTGAATCCGTTCATCCTGACACTCGGCGCGATCCTTGCATATCTCATTGGTTCCATTTCCTTTGCCCGCCTAGTGCCGCAATGGATAGGGGCAGGAAAAGATGTCACGGACCATGAAATCCCGGTCGAGGGAACGGATGAAGCATATAAGGTTCTATCAATTGGGGGGAATTCGGTCGGCTCGATGCTTGGACAACGCGCCGGGATGATCGTCGGCTTATTGGATATTCTCAAGGTTTGCCTTCCAACGCTATTGTTCAAAATTTATTTCCCGGGTCAACCTGTATACCACCTGGTTGTGGCCACAGCGGGGATGATCGGGCATGTCTGGCCGCTCTATTATCGGTTCCACGGAGGCTCCGGCTTCTCTGCCATCGTCGGGGGATTGTTAGTCATCGATTGGCCGGCTGTTTTTGTAACCCCCATTCTTGGACTTTTACTTGGGATGATTGTTTTTCGCAATATAATCTTTGCCAGCCTGGGTTGGATCTGGCTTTTGATCCCCTGGCTGTGGTGGCGGTTCGACGGGGATCTGGCACACATCCTATATGCGCTGGCCGTCAATATCCTATTTCTGCTTGCGATGGTCCCTGAATATCAGATGGCAATGAAATTCAAGGAAAAAGGGAAGTATATCGAATACGGCATTGGCAACTTGAAATCGAATCCTATGGGGCGCGGTATGCTAAAGATCGCCAGGTTTTTCCACGTGGAAATAAAATAATGGACAGGCGGATGGTGGGCGAATGAAAACTTTAATCATCCTCGATCAGCATCGATTGCCAAAAACGCTCGGGAACAAGGCGAACAATCTCCATCGGTTGGCCGAAATTGGAATGCGAATCCCCAAAA
>DATKNJ010000179.1:0-3229 GCA_035541395.1 Anaerolineales bacterium | reverse complement strand
ATTTTGTCTACCGCGTTTATCATTGCCTCATACACCATATCGGCCTGGCTGGGAGGACCATCCTGGATCGATAACTACAGAACCGATCAGACCGTTCAATTTGTCCCGTTGGAGTTATTTATCATTTTCCTTTTACCGATGTTGATCGTAACGCAAGGAAAAATCAAGAAAATCATCAGTGCGACGACTTATGTTTCGATGATAACCTTTACTGTTATAAACCTGCTGTGTGGATTCCTAATCATTCGGAATCACCTCACTTACCGCGGAAATGCCCTGACGGATGCGGATGTGCCTTTGATCGATAAAATGCAAGTTGTGGATTTTATTGCCCGGGATTGGCGCCGTGTGTCAAACTCTACCATCGTTCCGGTGGATTACAAACTGGGCGGCGGCAGATGGGATGCCATTCCTGAAGTCGGCCTGGTTCTAACGCAATGGTATTCGGCGCCGATGACGGATGGTCGCAGTTTTGACTATGACTTGAAGCGGCGTTATGGCTTGACCAACCGACAAGAGGGGATTCAGCTACGGACGTTTGGGACCGGGAGATATCTGGTCACGTACGCGTTCGAAGACAAGCCCAACATTCCCAATGCAAATATCAAAAATTATATTTTCGGACGGCTGCGAGTCAGTGTTGTGGAAAGATAATCCTGTTCTCAAACTTTTGGCGGATAGTCCGCGCTTGCGCATGCCCGTAAAATGTTCGCCAGCTTACCAATTACTTTAGGAGAACATCATGCAAACAGAGATTGAAGTCGCAAAACTGCGCGACCGCGTTATCCAACTCGAGGCTCAAGTCGCATTCCTGTATCGGCATCTGGGCGTGACCTATGTGCCAGAGTCTTCGCCGGTGGATGATCCCAGAATCATCGAGGCGCTCAAAAAAGGCAACAAACTGGAAGCCATTAAGCTTTATCGCCAGATCTTCAGTACCAGCACTTTCACGATCGGCGCGGATGAAGCTTCGCGCGCTGTGGATGAGATCAAAGGCCGGCTTGGTTTGTAACGATTACAATTCGTAATCAGTTGCGGAGGGAATATGAAAATTTTAGCGATGGAAAGAGAGATTGTTGGCACACGGCCAGAGCAATTTGCGCCGCATCTCAAAGATGAGGCCGCGTGCATTTGGAAGTTGTATCAAAGCGGATTAATCCGCGAGTTGTATTTTCGTCAAGACAGGAGCGAGGCCGTTTTGATCCTCGAATGCGCGAGCACGGGCGAAGCGAGTCAAACACTCAATCACCTGCCACTTGTGCAAGCAGGCCTGATTCGCTTTGAGGTGATTCCGCTGATTCCGTATCCGGGCTTCTCGCGCCTGTTCGAGAATCCGGCCGCGCATAACTGACTTGACAAATCAGACGAGGTTTGTAAAATATGGAGCGATTATCGCTTCTATATATTATGATGACTTTCAACTTTTGCTCCTGTCTAAGGCGGGGCTCGTAACCACCGCCTGAGATCAACTCCTAAAACAGTCAACGGCTCAAGACGGTTGGACGACCCCGCGTGCTCCCCTTTGCGCTGGCGCTTGTTCGCCGTCTTTTCGTTTGTCGACCCGTTGACTGTTTTTTGTCTGTAATACGTTATTGAACACAAGCTTTATAGAAAAGGAAATGACCATGTCTTACGTACATCCCGAATATCTTGTCGAAACCGATTGGGTCGCCGCGCACTCTAAAGATGCTGATGTGCGCATCATCGAATCGGATGAAGATCCGTTACTCTACCCACAAGGACATATCGCCGGCGCGGTGCAAGTCGATTGGTTCAGCACGCTGCAGCATCCTTTACGCCGCGACTTTCTCACTAAAGAAAAATTCGAAGAAGTCGCTTCCAACCTTGGCATCCAGAACGACACAACCGTTGTCTTCTATGGCGATAAGTCCAACTGGTTCGCATGCTACGCGCTGTGGCTGTTCCAATATTATGGTCACAAGAACGTCCGCATTATGAACGGTGGACGCGCCAAATGGGAGAAAGAGGGACGGCCATTCATGAAGGAAGTCCCGTCGTATGCCAAAACAATTTACAGGGCAAAAGAAGCGGATCAATCCATCCGCGCCTTCCGCGACGAAGTGCTGAAACAGTCCAACGCGAAGAAGCCGCTGGTGGACGTTCGCTCGCCAAAAGAATATTCCGGCGAACTGCTTTCGATGCCGAATTATCCGCAGGAAGGCGCGACGCGCGGCGGACATATCCCCGGCGCGGTCAGCATTCCGTGGGCACAAGCCGTCAACGAAGCGGATAGCACGTTCAAATCCGCCGATGAGCTGCGCGCGTTATATGAGGGCAAAGGCATCAAATCTGACGGCGAGGTGATCGCTTACTGCCGCATCGGCGAACGCTCCTCCTTGACGTGGTTCGTGCTGAAATATCTGCTGGGTTATCCGAAGGTCAAGAACTATGACGGTTCGTGGACTGAGTGGGGCAATCTGGTCGACGCGCCGATCGAAAAATGAATTAATAAGCAGGCGCGCAACATGTTGCGCGCCTGCTTTCGTTGAAAGTAAAAAGTATTCCAAAAAATGACCCGCCACATGGCGGGTTTTCCTAAAACAATATGCTAGAATGAGCCGCAATTCTTATGGACCTCTCGCAAATCATTCACTTGCTCGGCGACCTGCTCGGCGAAATTATTTCCGAACTCGAGTCTCCGCAAATCTTTCAAATCGAAGAGCGCGTCCGCGCGCAGGCCAAAGCTCGCCGCGCCGGCGATCCATCCGCTGCACAACTTTTGCAAGATGAAGTTTCCGGTCTCAAAACGGACGAAGCACGCGCTATGGCCGATGCTTTCGCCACGTATTTTGATTTGATCAATCTCGCCGAAGAGAACCAACGCGTGCGTATGCTGCATCAACGGCAGGATCAAAACTACCCTGAGCCAATTCACGAATCCATTGGCGAAGCGATTGCCACCCTCAAAGCGCGCGGCGTTACAGCAGAGCAAATGTCAGCTTTATTAGAAAGCCTCTCTATTGAACTGGTTCTGACCGCGCATCCTACCGAAGCGCGACGGCGTACTGTCTTATCGAAAGTCGAACGCATTTCCAAATTACTATGGCAAATCAGCGAAGAGTCTCCATCGGCGCGTAAGCGCGAACAACTTATTACATCTCTGCGCGCCGAAATTTCTTCTTTGTGGCTGACCGAGCGCGGCCGCGCAGCTCGTCCGGCTGTCACCGATGAAGTCCGCACCGGATTGTATTTTGTCGATTCATTTTTT
>DATKNJ010000178.1:0-2084 GCA_035541395.1 Anaerolineales bacterium | reverse complement strand
ACAGTTGGGGCCCCGCCGAATCAGACGCGATGCTGGCTCGCGATGGCCGGCGATGGATGCACGAAGAAGCCAACATGATGCTCGAAAAATAAGCGATAGCGCACCGAAACGGTGCGCTATTTTTTCTTAACAAAAATCCCGCAACCAAATTTCAAGCCAAACGTAAATTTACACAAACAGCCATCCTATCCACTTGACTAGGCAAAAACCCTCCAAAAGACAGAGAGGAATTTTGTCTTGCGGATATATGATGGGGACAGTACCTATTGAGGAGAATCAACCATGAAACATGCAAAATTTATCGCATTGATTATCGTGAGCCTGTTATTGGCGGCTTGCGGTGCCACCACACAGAGCGCAACTCCAACGGTCGCGGTGCCTACCGTCATCGCAGATAAAACCGTCGTCTCTGAAGGACGCGTAGAACCGATCCGCTATGCGGATATTTCCCTGAACACAAGCGGACTGGTCGACGAAGTATCGAGCCAGGAAGGTGATCAGGTCAAAGCCGGGCAAGTGATCGCAATCCTGGAAAATTCCCAGGCGCAAACACTGGAAGAAGCGCAGGCCAGCGCGCTCAACAAGCTGACTGCCGCATATCAAGACGTCCGCGATGCGCAATTCAAGTTGGACAATTTCGATGTGCCTGCTGACTTTTCCGGCTTAACGCCCACACAAGCCGTTCAGCAAACTTTGGACAAACTTAATACCGCGCGCGCGAATTTCGATCCATATAAAAATTTGAGCGATAAGCGGCTCGCGCCAACCGGCAAAGAAGTGGACACCGGCGTTTATAAAGATGTTGCCAAGCGCTACAAGCAGGAACTGGATGACGCCTGGTCAAAATACCGCAAAGCGATTCAATGGCTGGATTTGGAGTCCACGTTGGATACCGCGAAGTCCAATCTAGATCAGGCGCAGAAAGATTACGATAGTCTGCAGGATCCTTCTCTGGCCGAAAACACCGCGGGTGTTCGCGCAGCCCTGGCCAATGCTGAATTACGCGCGCCGTTCAGCGGCACGATCACTCACTCGGATTTGAAGCTCGGTCAGTTTGCAGCTTCAGGCCAGCCTGTGGTCACCATTGCGGACCTGTCGAATTGGGTTGTCAAAACCACCGACCTGACTGAAATCGATGTGGTCAACGTCAAAGAGGGCCAGCCGGTTGAAGTCACGTTGGACGCGCTGCCGGGCGTTACCTTGAAAGGCAATGTGCTTTCCATCAGTCAGGCCTATACCGAAAAACAAGGCGACATTGTTTACGAAGTGACCATTCTGCTTACGGACAAGAATCCTGCCATGCGCTGGGGCATGACTGCAGAAGTCAAGTTCGTGCAGTAAACATTCTTCTCCTCTTTTATGCCTCCATCGCCGCCATGTGCTTACACATAAACACAAACGGCGATGGAGAAACGGGTTGAGAATTACTATGTTCATTTGGATGTGCGTCAGCGTGCGCGACAGTTTAGCTTACGCGTAAATGATCTCGAGGAGAATTTTTTATGTTTACATTTGCATTTCCTAAAGGTAATGAAACCAAAAGTGTTAACGGCCCGACTGCGATAATCGATCTCCGCGGCATCCATAAATATTACAAAACAGCCGTTGGCGACTATCACGCACTGAACAACATCGAGCTGAAAATCAACGCGGGCGAGTTCGTGAGCATTATCGGAAAATCGGGCAGCGGCAAATCCACGCTGTTGAATATGATCACCGGCATCGACCGCCCCAGTTCCGGAGAAGTGTTCGTCAACGGCACAGCCGTTCATCAGATGGGCGAAAACAAGATGGCGCGCTGGCGCGGAAAGAACCTCGGCATCGTGTTCCAGTTCTTCCAGTTATTGCCGACGATTTCCGTGATCGAGAACATCATGCTACCGATGGATTTCTGCCGAACCTATCCGATGCGCGAACGCGAGAAGCGCGCCAAACAATTGTTGGAATTGGTCGAACTGGCAGATCATGCTTACAAACTGCCCACCGCTCTCTCCGGCGGACAGCAGCAACGCGTGGCGATTGCGCGTGCACTGGCAAATGATCCTCCCGTCATCATCGCGGACGAACCCACCGGCAACCTCGAC
>DATKNJ010000177.1:0-2599 GCA_035541395.1 Anaerolineales bacterium | reverse complement strand
GAATTTGAAACTAAAACGCCGCAAGAAATCATCAAATGGGCGGTGGATTCATTTTGGCCGGAAATCGCGTTGAGTTCGTCGTTTCAAACGCAAAGTATGCCGCTGTTACACATGGCGACGCGTATTCAACCCAATTTATTGATTTACTTTTTGGATACCGGCTATCACTTTTGGGAAACGTTGATGTTCCGCGAAGAGATCGCTCACAAGTGGATGCTCAATGTCTTGGATTTGTATCGCGACTCGCGTTGGGATGTGTTCGTGCGCCAGAATGTGCGCGCGCTGCCAACAGATGACCCGGATTTGTGTTGTTATTTGCACAAGGTCATGCCCATGCAAAAGGCCATGAAAGATGTGAAAGCCTGGATCAGCGGCATCCGCCGCGATCAGACTCCCGAACGGGCGCGCGCCAAAATCCTTGAAAAAAAGGATGGCCTGCTCAAAATCAATCCGTTGCTCAACTGGACAAAGCAGGATGTGCAAGCTTATATCGATGAACATCATTTGCCAGTGCATCCGTTATTTGGAAAAGGATATCGCAGTGTAGGCTGTGCGCCCTGCACAGTTGCGATTGGCATCAACGACGACGAGCGCGCCGGACGTTGGGCTGGCCGCGGTAAAACTGAATGTGGCCTGCACACTACTTTATTTGAAAAAGATCTTACCGAAGCGCAAGACAGTTTTTTGCTTCACCCAAGCTTTAGTGAACCGAAATGAATCTAAACGAACGACAGCAACAATGGCGCGCCAGAAACGCGCTCACTCCTGAACGAATCGAACTCGCGCAACGCGTACTGGATGAAATCCGCGGCGGACGCGAAGTGATGAGCGCGCTGCGTCATTATCCGCTGAACAACGGCGGATACTTAAGCAAATCCATGTTGGTGGAAACTTATCAGCAAATGGTGGCAGCCGGTCACATTCCCGCGGATGATGGCCTGCTCGAACGCATCCGCATGAAGCCGGTGCGCACGCTTTCCGGCGTGACGACTGTTACCGTGCTGACCAAGCCATATCCATGCCCGGGCAAGTGCATCTTCTGCCCCACTGATGTACGCATGCCAAAAAGTTATCTGCCGGACGAGCCCGGTGCGATGCGCGGGCTTGAGCATAACTTCGATCCGTACGCGCAAGTGCAATCACGCATCAGAGCGTTGGAACTTCTCGGCCATCCCACCGATAAGATCGAACTCCTCATCCTCGGCGGCACGTGGTCTTCATATCGACGCGATTACCAGGAATGGTTCATTCAACGCTGCTTCGATGCGATGAATGGGATTCACCACGAAGAAAATCAAGAAACTCCCGCAGTGAGCTTGCCCGAGGCGCAGGCTCTCAACGAGCACGCCTCTCACCGGAACGTTGGGCTGGTCATCGAAACTCGGCCAGATGAAATCACCCCGGACGAAATCCGCTGGCTGCGTCACCTCGGCGTGACCAAAGTGCAGATGGGCGCGCAGAGTCTCGATAATCATATTCTCGAGATCAACAAACGCGGTCATGACGTGGAATGCACGCGTCGCGCTACGGCTTTGTTGCGCGCGGCGGGATTCAAAATCGTTCTGCATTGGATGCCGAACTTATTGGGCGCGACTCCCGAATCAGACCGCGCCGACTTCGCGCGTTTGTGGAATGGCTTCTGCCCGGACGAGATCAAAATTTATCCGAATCAATTGCTTGCCAATGCAGAGTTGTATGAATACTGGCAACGCGGCGAGTTCACACCTTATACGACCGAAGAGTTGATCGACTTGATCGCGGATGTCAAACCCACCATTCCGCGTTATTGCCGCGTCAACCGCGTTATCCGCGACATTCCCTCGACGAATGTTGTCGAAGGGAATCGTCGAACGAGTCTACGGCAGGACGTGCATGACGAGATGAAGCGCCGCGGCACGCGCTGTCAGTGTGTGAGGTGCCGCGAAGTGCGCGGCAAACCAGTTAGTCCGGACCTGTTGCGGCTTGACGATCTGACTTATCAAGTCGGTGCTGCAGAGGAGCATTTCATTTCCTTCGTCACGCCGGATGATAAATTGGCTGGTTTCATTCGTCTGTCTCTGACAAGTGTAGATTCACCGCAAACTGGTTTGAGTGATCTCAATGGCGCGGCTTTGATTCGCGAAGTGCACATCTACGGACAATCTCTGCCGGTTGGCGCGGAACATGCGGGTGCGGCGCAACACGCCGGATTGGGAACGCGTCTCTTGCAGGAAGCCGAAGCGATCGCGCGACAACGCGGGTTCCAACGTATGGCCGTCATCTCAGCGATTGGGACGCGCGCCTATTATATGGAGCGCGGGTTCGAACGAGGTGAATATTATCTTGTAAAAACCATCAAGTAGTTTGGGAATTTAATTTTTCAAAAATATACAATGCATATCCTCCTCCAACTTTTTTGGACATTCCTAAAAGTTAACTTACTCACCACTTCCGGTCCCGCTTCGGTGGGACTTTTATATCACGAGGCCGTTCCAAATCTTGTGACCGATAGCCAATTTGTACAAGCGGTTGGTCTCTCTTCTGTTCTGCCCGGCAGCGACGCGTTGCAACTGGCGATGTATGTCGGCTATGCGGTGGCAGGGATTCCCGGCGGCATCAT
>DATKNJ010000176.1:0-3872 GCA_035541395.1 Anaerolineales bacterium | reverse complement strand
GTCAAGGGTGAACTGCCTCCTCAACGTGAAACGGTCTGTACCTGGGATCCAAATGTGATCCGCGCCTATGAACCGCTCATGCCGAGCGACGTCAGCACGTTCAACGATCCGTTGGAAATTTTCTCGGCGATCGATACTGAAATCCAGCTTTCGCCGGAATATTATTACAGCAGTTTCACGGAGGATACTTCCTTTGCGTGCACGTATGGCGGCTCGTTCACATTCGGGCCGAGCAATGATGGCGAATCCTATTCGTTCAAGAATTGCCAATTTACAAAAGGCTTTTCCATCACCGGCACGGGAAGTTATGATTATTCCAACAGTGTCTTCAAATTGGAAACACAAGTAAGCGGCGTGAAGAAAGGAACGCTTACATACACGCGTGACGATAATGACGGCAGCGCCTCCGTCAGTGGGGAATATGGCGGCGAGCAGATCGATTTGAAGAAGTAACTTTTTCTGCAGAGACCTCGCGGGTCTCTGCAGGTTTTTAACCATGCCTTTTCTGATTGACGGTCATAACCTGATTCCCAAAATGGGATTGCGCCTCGATGCGCTGGACGATGAGTTGATGCTGATCGAACAGCTCAACGAGTTCTGCCGCCTCTCGCGCCGCGGACAGGTTGAAGTCTATTTCGACAACGCGCCGCCGGGTTTCCCTGAAACACGCAAGAGCGGATTGGTAACCGCGCACTTCGTCCGCAAGCCGTTGATCGCGGATGAGGCGATTCGTTTGCGGTTGAAAAGACTGAAGAAGGCTGCGAAAAACTGGAGCGTGGTTTCGTCCGATCATCGCGTGCAAAACGACGCGAAGGCCGCGGGCGCGGCGATCATTTCATCGGAAGAATTTGCGCGTATAGTGATCGAAACCTTGCGAAGCGGCCCACCATCTTCGGGCGGGGAAAGGATTATGAGCGAACACGAACTCGAAGAATGGCTGAAACTTTTCGACAATAAGAAGGATCACAAATTTGGACAATTCTAATCTTAATTTAACTTAATTCTGACGCGATGGGTGTATATTAAATTCATCGACACCTGCCCTCCCCTTTACTGGTATTTAGGTGTCCACCCGCCGTCACTCTCAGCATGTCCCCCCCATGTTGAAGGGCGGCGGTTCTTTTTAACCCACTGAGAACATAATATATCTGCTTCTCATTTATGCCATGTATAATTTGGGCATGACGACCGCCTTCACGTTCGTGCCCTCGCCAGAACATTTTTACGCTGACCATCCCGAGCATCCCTCTCGTTTTGACTTACTCACTCCGCGCCTCAATTCGTTCCATGCGAATTGGCTCGATGTGATTCCTGCTACGCGGGAACAGATCGCCTCTGTCCACGACCCGAAGCTGGTCGCCGATTTGGAACGAGTCTGCCGCGAAGAAGCTCCCACCGTTATCGATTACGCTCCCACATTTGTGACTCGCTCTTCTTTCAGCGACGCGTTGAACGCGGCTGGCGGCGCGATAACTTGTACGCGCGCCGTTTTGAATCGTGATGCCGACAATGCCTTTGCCATCATTCGTCCGCCTGGCCATCACGCCGAACCGAATCGCGCCATGGGATTTTGTATCTTCAATAATGTTGCGATTGCAGCGCGTGAAGCATTAGCCAACGGAATCGAACGCGTCCTGATTGTGGATTACGACGCGCATCATGGCAACGGCACACAAGCCGCGTTTTTCAATGAGCCGCGCGTCGCATTTATGTCGAGTCATCAATGGGGAATCTATCCGGGCACCGGTTGGATTGACGACGCGCCGCATGCTAGGAAGCGCATCGTCAATGTGCCGCTGCCGGCTTTCGCAGGCGATCAAGCCTTTGAACGTATCACAGATGAAATCATTCGTCCGATGTTTGAGTCGTTTCGGCCACAGATGTTGTTCGTCTCGGCAGGTTTCGACGCGCATTGGAATGATCCGATCACTTCGTTGGGAGTCTCGACCGAAGGATTTTTCCAAATCTCAAAACAATTAGTCGAGTTCGCCGTAGAACATTGTGATGGAAAAGTCGTTTTTGTGTTGGAAGGTGGTTACGATCCGCAGAACTTGGCGAACGGCGCCGCGGCGGTCTTTTCCGCGCTGACCAACTCAAAGTCCGAATTCGAGGCGAACGACCCGGCACCGCGCAAGGAACCAGATATCGAATCCCGTTTGGCTGAAATCCGCAAGTGGCACGAGTTTTAAAAATAGGAGGCATTTATTTTCTTAAGGAGAAAGCATGGCCCGCAGAGTTGTTGGATACGTTCAATTGGAATGGATTTGCCCAAACTGTAACACGCGCAATCCCGGCCCGGTGAAGACTTGCAAGAATTGCGGCGCGCCGCAGCCGGAGAATGTGCAATTCGAACGCGCACTAGATGAAAAGTTAGTAACCGATTCGCAATCCGTTCAAGCCGCGGAGGCAGGCGCGGATTATATTTGTCCGTATTGCGGGACGCGCAATCGCGGCGACGCCAAAGTCTGTACGCAATGCGGCGGAGATTTGGTGGATGCCAAACGCCGCGCCTCGGGCGTGGACCTGCAAGCTGCGAGCGGACCGAAAGAGGTCACTTGCACGAATTGCGGAACAGTCAACCCGGCCTCGAATACAAATTGTTTGAATTGTGGTTCGCCATTATCGCGTGTCGCGCAGAGCGCGGTCAGCTTTGACGCGCCGATGGGAGGTTTCTCATCGGTTGCGTCATCAAGGCCAACCAAGCCAGCGCACAAAATAAACTGGTTCTTGTTCGGCGGTATCGCAGGCGTATTATTGTTGTGCTGCATCGCGGGTTTGTTCCTGTTTTTCTTCCCTGTTACCTCTGTGCAGGGAACTGTGCAAAGCGTTCATTGGCAGACTTCTGTGCCGGTGGAAGAGCAAAAGGAGGTCCATCACACGAACGAACAAGGCGATCCGCCATCGGGTGCGTATGACGTTTCCTGTCATACCGAGTCGCATCAAGTCTGCCAACAACATACAGTCGATCAAGGGAACGGTTATGGTCAGGTTGTAGAAGACTGTCACGATGAGGACACGAAATATTGTTCGTACTCTGTGAAGGAATGGCAGACGGTTCAAACGTATACCCGCGACGGCAATGACTTGAATCCTGTCTATGCCAGCCCGAATGTATCTGTCAATCAGCGCGTTGGATCGCAATCTCAGGATTTGACCGTTTACTTCGATACAAGTAAAGGGCAGAAAACTTATTCGCCTCACACCGTGACTGAGTTCGAGCAATTCCAAATTGACAGCACGTGGACGTTGAAGTTAAATTCGCTAGGCGGTGTGGTTTCAGTAGGGCCGTAAAAACGACAAGTTGTTTTCAGATGTTTGATGGAAAGGAATAAAAAATGAAAGTAGTGTATAAGCCAATGCCCATGGAACATGATAAGAAGATCGCGTTGGTGGCGCACGATAACAAGAAACGCGATTTGGTGGAATGGGCTAAATTCAATCGTGTCCTGTTGGCACATCATAAGATTTTTGCGACTGGCACCACTGGCGCTTTGCTCGAGAAAGAATTGGGGATGACGATCACACGCCTCCAAAGCGGACCGTTGGGCGGCGACCAGCAAATCGGTGCCAAGATCGTCGATGGCGATATCGATTTCCTCATCTTTTTCTGGGACCCGCTCGAACCAATGCCACACGATCCGGATGTCAAAGCCTTGCTGCGCATGGCGGTGGTGTGGAATATTCCCATTGCCTGTAACCGCGCCTCGGCAGATTTCATCATCTCGTCCCCTTTGATGGACGCGGGGTATGATCGCCTCGTTCCCGATTACGAATCATATCGGACACGCGAACTGCCTCAGGCATAATCTTAAAAAATGGGGGCAAGTCAATTACAGGTGTTCTGTTTGCGGGTAAAATAGAACATCGTTTCT
>DATKNJ010000175.1:0-5815 GCA_035541395.1 Anaerolineales bacterium | reverse complement strand
GGTTTCGCTGACTGTCTATCACATTCCCACTGCGGTGGTCGACCAAAGCCAAAGCAAAGAAAGCCGTGACTTCATTCAGGCTCTGGTCAATTCGCAATATTTTGATGTGACTCAGGTCCTGCAAAATCAGAATCAAATCATGCAGCAAATCGATGCTGGGCAGGTAAAAGCTGGCATCGTTATCCTGCCTGCGTTTGCATCTGATATCGAGAGCGGGAACGCCAATGTTTTGATCTTGTTGGATGGCGCCGACTCTTTCAGCGTCCAATCTGGGTACAGCGCTGCGAGCATTATCGCCCAGAATTATTCCATCCAATTAACTGTTGAAAAAGTTCAACAGGCGGGCGCGGCTGCCGGGCCCCTTCGACAGGCCCTTTCCATGCCGATCACTACCTCGATTCAAGTACTCTACAACCCGGACTTGCGAGATTTGTGGTTTATCTTACCGGCCATCGTCGGCATGATTATGCAAAGCCTGGCGGTGGTCCTGGCCGCAATGGCTATCGTCCGCGAACGCGAAGTAGGGACTTTGGAACAACTCCTTGCAACGCCAACCCGTCCGTTGGAGTTGATTCTGGGAAAGATGATTCCGTTGTTGCTCGTTTGTTTGCTGGTGATTGGAATTACATTAGGCTTGGGCGTCTTTTGGTTCGGTGTGCCTTTTCAGGGAAACCTCTGGTTATACCTTTGGCTGGCTCTGCTTTTCATAGCCTCCAGTTTGGGATTGGGCTTGTTGGTATCGACAGTGGCTCGTAACCAGAAGCAGGCTCAACAGATCACGCAAATGTTGATGATCTTCAGTATGTTGTTAACCGGATTGGTCTACCCTCGTAATGCAATGCCTGTTGTTTCTCAATTTATCGGTGATTTGATTCCGCTTACATATTTCATCCGCATTTCACGCGGCATCGTCACCAAGGGTGTTGGTCTTTCTTTTTTCTGGGGCGATGCGCTTGTTCTTTTGATTTATGGGATTACGGTGATGATTGCCGCTTCTCTCAGCTTTCGGAATCGCTTGGATTGATCTATGTTGAATTCTGAAATTGCACTCTCTGCTGAAGGGTTGGTCAAGAGCTTCAAGGCTGGTTCTGGCTGGAACACAGCCGTTGACCATTTGTCGTTGCAAGTTCACCGAGGTGAAACGTACGGCTTGATCGGCCCGGACGGCGCGGGAAAGACCACCACGACTCGTTTGTTGCTTGGCTTGCTCAGTCGCACAGAAGGGACCAGCAGCATCCTGGGATTTGACTCCATACGCTCCCCTTATGAGATTCGCGAACGCACGGGCTATATCACTCAACAGTTTGTCTTACCGGCAGATTTGACTGTGATGGAGAATATGCGTTTCTTTGCCAGAGTCCAGGGCGTGAGCAACGAACAACAGAAGAAAGTGATTCCTGAGTTGCTGGCCTTTGCGGGGCTGGCAAATTTCTCCGATCGTTTGGCTGGACAGTTATCCGGTGGGATGAAGAAGAAGCTGGCTTTGGCCTGTAGCTTGATTCACGCGCCGAAAGTGATTCTATTGGACGAACCGACCCTCGGAGTGGACCCGGTCAGTCGTCGCGAGTTTTGGAGTTTGTTGGGAAATTTGCGCGCTGAACAAGGCGTAACGATTTTTGTTTGCACGCCTTACATGGATGAAGCGGAGCGCTGCACACATATCGGATTGATTTATCAGGGAAAACTGATCGCCAACGATACGCCGACTCGCATCAAAGGCCAAGTTGCGGGTGAGTTGCTTGAACTGACGCCCTCGCGCTTCGTTCCTGCGCAGGAGTTGGTCACGAACTTGGAAGGCGTCTTGGAAGTTCAAACGTACGGTGAAAAGCTGCATGTTTTTGTGGATGAGGCGGGCAGGCGCATCCCACAAATGGTCTCGGCTCTGGTTGGGGCGGGAATCAATCACACTGGAATCCGAAGAATCGAAGTCCGTATGGAAGAAGCCTTTATCAGTTTGATTCGTCGCCAGCGAGAAATGGAATCGGAAGCCGCTGCGCGCGACGACTCAAAGGAAGAGAAATGAATCAAGTTAACAGAACCCAGCCTCAGGGCGCGACGATCGCAGAATCCCCAATCATCGTGGAAGAACTGACCAAGTCCTTTGGAAATTTTTTGGCGGTTGATCATGTCAGTTTCAGTGTGAATCATGGGGAAGTGTTTGGTTGGTTGGGGCCGAACGGCGCGGGGAAGACTACCACAATTCGTATGTTGTTGGGATTGATCAAACCGACTTCGGGACGCGCCTCTGTGTTGGGATATGATCCGGCGCAGCAAACCAAAACCATGCAGGCGCATGTGGGCTATATGTCTCAGCAGTTCACTTTATATAATGAGTTGACCGCGCGCGAAAATATTCAGTTCTATGGCCGCGTGTATGGATTGGAGCGCGAAGAACTTGGACAACGGCAAATTGAAATTCTCAGGATGGCCGGCTTGGAGGGAAGGGAAAATGTTTTGACCAGCCAGCTTTCGGGCGGTTGGAAACAACGATTGGCTTTGGGCTGCGCGATTGTTCATCGTCCTCAGATTCTTTTTTTGGACGAACCCACTGCTGGCGTTGACCCGATCAGCCGGCGCGACTTTTGGGGTTTGATTTATTCGCTTACGAAAAAGGGCGTGACCGTGCTGGTCACCACGCATTACATGGATGAAGCCGAGTTGTGCCAGCGCGTGGGCTTTATCAGCCAGGGACGTTTGGTTGCGATGGATTCACCGGCTCGACTCAAGGAAACGCAAATGCGCGGAATGGTTCTGGAGATCAACACGTCTGATCCGGACCGCGCCTTGCGGATTCTAAAAACCATGCAGCAACGCAATCGCAGTCAGCTTCAAGAAGTGGCTTTGTATGGCGCTCAAATTCATGCAGTCGTTTCTGATGTGCGGGAATATAAGGAAGTCATTCGTCAGAATCTCCTCGATGAAAATCTTGAAGTCAATTCCATCGAATGGATCGCGCCGACATTGGAAGATGTGTTTATTTCTTCTGTGACGGCTGTTGAATCGTGATCAAAGCGTCGTTTCAAGCGGACTGAAAGCTGCTTCCGTTTTCGCGCGTTATCCCCACCAAAAGGCGGTCGCGATCATTCCATATAAGCCGATCAATGCGACTCCTTCCAGCCAATTGGACTCGCCATCGTACACGATCAATGCACCGAGGATCGCGGCCAGAGCCAGTGCAACCACCAATAACGGCGGCAGGACGAGGGTCAGCGGGATCGGGCTGAGGAAGAAGCTGAGCATTACCAGAATGGGAGTCAATGCCAGCGCGACTTGCAGCGAACTGTTCAAGATAACGCTGACAGCATAATCGGGTTTGTTGCGAAGGGCCAGTTGAATCCCAACCACGTTTTCCACCGCGTTGCCCGCAATGGCAACCAGGACTAAGCCTGTAAACGCTTGGGATAAATGCAACACCTCAATGGCAGGTTCGAGCGCTTGCACAAACCAATCCGAAACGAAGGCCGCCGCAACTCCTGCCAGCACGAGTGTGATCAACGTGCGCGTGAGCGACCAACTTTTTCCATGTTCTACTTCGGGCGCGATGGAAGCGGTTGGTCCGCCTTGCAGCGAATGTGGAATGCTGGCAAGAAACACGATCAATAAAACGATGGCGCAGGCCAGACTTAACGCATCTTCATGCGCGGCGGCTGCGGTGTGCAGATTCTGCGCGAGCGTTGGCACGACTAACGCGGCGACCGAGAGAACTGTCAGAATGGCGATCAGGCGAGGGGTCTGAGAATCGAATCGTTGAGTCCCGTGGCGTAAACCGCCGATGAGAAAGGCGAGTCCAAGCACGAGCAAACTGTTCGCAAGAATCGAACCGATCAGTGCGGATTGCACTACAGTGACGAGTCCCGCACGTAAGGCAAAGATTCCCACAAACAGTTCTGGCAGATTTCCAATCGCGGATTGAAGCACGCCGGTTGTGCCCGGGCTGAGTCGGCTGCCGAGTTGCTCGGTGGCTTGCCCAACCAGCGCGGCCAAAACTGCTAAGGCGATTGCTCCGATTCCAAAAGCGAGCACGGCGTTGGCATGAGAATAAATAAAGAGTCCTGTTAACCCGCTGGTGAGGATGGCGAGAACAATAATGGTCCAGTCATTGCGGAGCAGGTCGCGCATGGAGAAAGTTCCTCGTTTCTCTGATTTGTCAGGAATGGACGGAATATACACTGGTTCTTAAGCGGAATCAACCCCGATTTCCCGCTTTGACGCTTTCGGTGGATTCCGTTTAGAATATGGTAGGGCGGTTTCCATAATTTAATGTTTTACGATGATATTTGGTGAAGCGTTTCTAATCCAATCGGAGGTTAAATGCGTACTGTTCAGAAAACAGCCATTGTGTTGTTCGTTTTGGCTGCACTGCTCACAGCCTGTGGGGGAGCGTCCACACCTGAGCAAACTTCTTCTGTAAGCTTTGTTTTAACACAAGGCGTTCAAACGATGGTCGCTGCGTATTTTGGGACGCAGACAGCGCTCGTCCCACTGGCAACTGCTACACCGCTGCCGACTTTTCCGGCTCTTGCATCGGACACACCGAATCCGTTTGCTTCGCCGATCCCGACCGCGACTTGGCCTTTCTATACGGCGACGTATTCCATATATTATTCGCCCACGGTAACGGGAACGGTCTACACACCGACTATTAACCCTAATACGCTGGCCTATGGATGTGACAATCTGACATTTCTCGTTGACCAGACTGTACCTAGTGGGACGGTATTTAAACCGAACACAAACTTTACAAAGACGTGGAAAGTATCCAATAGCGGCACGTGTGATTGGGTCTATCAATATGCGTTGACGTTTGTGAGCGGCGATGCCTTAAACGCCAAAACAGTCAAGCTGGGCAGAGTCGTGAGCGCAGGTCATTGGGCCAGTCTTTCTTTGGATATGATCGCGCCAAAGAATCCCGGAACGTATACCGGCTATTGGCGTATGTACGATGCAGACGGTCATGCCTTTGGTTCGACTCTGGTTGTGTCAATTGTGGTTGCTGTTCCTACAAGTACTCCGGCGCCTACGAGTACGAATACATCAGCTCCAACAAGTACAGTTGCTCCAACAAATACTACTGCCCCAACCAGTGCACCTGCAAATACTCCGACTGATACACTCACGCCTACACCGTAAGTAAACGTTTTGATCTTCAATTGGGAGGGTTATGGTTCGCGGGTCAGGCAAATTTTGGTTTTGTTTTAGTCTCTTTCTGACAATGAGTCTCTCATTGTCAGAAAGAGTTATGTCTCGCACTTTGTTCCCAAGCGCGGCGCAACAAAGTCAACCAACGCCCTCTGAGTTGATCAATGATGTCAATGCATTGCGTCTGGCGTATGGTCTAATACCGCTGACCATTCATCCGATTTTGATGCAAACCGCGCAAGGCCAGGCTGATGCGTTGCTGGCTTCGGATGGCGCGGTCGGGCATTCGCGACCGAACGGCCTCACCTACACAGATCAACTTTTGATTTTGGGTTACCCGCTTTCGGGCGATCTGTCGCTGGGCGGATATCGCGCCGAGAACTTTGTCTTTGGGGCTGGTCTCTCGCCTCAGGATGCGGTTCAAATTTGGCGCGGCGATGAACCGCATACCAATACCATGCTCTCACCGAATTATTTGAACATCGGCGCGGGCGTAGCCATTGCTAGTGATGGAACGGTTTATTACGTGATTGACTGCGCTCGACCCACTTCCAACGGACAGCCGCAGGAAGGCGCGATGCTCACGGTCACGGTTGCGGCCAATTCGCCTTCGGATGCGGTCAGTCAATACATGGTTCCGGTCTCGGTCAGCACAGCCCGCCCGGATGGCGACGTA
>DATKNJ010000174.1:0-7085 GCA_035541395.1 Anaerolineales bacterium | reverse complement strand
GAAAAGATTATCGATTCTTGACCGGTGCCGCGCGCAAACGCCTTGCTAACAAAATCACGGCAACCAACGCAATCGCTACCACCACTAAACCAGGCGCGCCATATTCATCTGCAAAACCAGTTCCAGGCAGCGCTTTGGAAGTGGGCACCACTGTCAGTTGCGCTTGCGCGGCCTGAGTTAAAGCAGCGGCCACAGTCGCGGTAGCAGGATCAGGGGTGTTTGTCGCGGGAACCGGAGTCTCCGATGGAGTCGCTAAAAGCGGCGTCGCACTTGGAAGGGGCGTAACAGTCGTGGTCGGTAGAATCTGCGCTTGAAAAGTGGCTGTCAACGCGCCCGCGATCTGCGCGCTTTGAGTCGATTGTGCATTTGCGGCAACTTGTTGCGCCTGACGTTGACCGGGCAAAATAACGAGGGCGTATCCCGCCAAACAGGCAATCGAAAGCAATACGATGCCGCCCAAGATTCCCGCGGCGATCAGGAAGGTACGATTACTGGATTCTTCCGGGGGCGCAGCGTCAAAATTATTTTCATCGCCTTCGTACATGAAACACTCTCCTGATTCAAACTAGTTCTGACAATTATCCCACAACTTCGAGATTTACGAGAGGCACGATCACTGTTTCACCAGTTTCCATTTTCACATCCGCAGCAGGTGCGCGCAAACCACTGGTGAGTGTCGTGAGCCCGGGCCTTAAAGAGACGATAGTGCCGATCGCGCCAAACGAAGGTGGGCGACGCATTCGCACTGTTTGGCCGGTTGCAAACTCTTCTGCTTCAATTGGCAATGGCGGATCCTGCGAAACCGGCAGCGGGATAATCACCTCGGGCCGCGCACCGCTATAGCGATCATACACTTCCGCGTTGAGTGTGACTTCGCGCTTGGCATTTGTGCTCAACAAACGATACGCAACCGAGTTCATCGGCAACGCGCCGAATCCATCTGTGACGACGATCGGGAAACGCATCTCACGCGCCATCGGCAACAGAGAAGGAAAAATACTGGAAAGGATCAAACCGCGAACCGGAACATCAGCCGCGGCCTTCAAAGAGTCGGCGTCTTTGCATAAGCCGCCCAAAACGATCGAACCGCGCAAGCTCACATCCAAGCGCGCAACTGAAAGCACGCCATCAGCTTTATCCGCCAGATTCACCATCAACCCTGTATCGATACGGCCGTTGCCCCACACGCCCTGAATCAAGGCCCCGGCGGTTTGAATCACTACGCCGCGTCCCGGGATAATCTGAATGACATTGCCGGGCAACCCCGCGCGCAACTGCACATTGACTGCGCCCGTTTCGAGCAGGACTTGTCCGCCGCCCGCGGCAATGACACGTCCCTCTTTCGGCGTCTTAACGGACTTTGAGAGGATTCCGCGTTTGACAGCGACTTCCGCGCCTGCGGGCAGATTATCGCCAACCTTGCAACGCAGAAGCCGATCCGCGGCAGCAGGCGATAAATTCAGTGTGCTGGCAACATCCACCAGAACATGTTCGCGCGCCCACGAAGCTTCGGCCACCACATCCGTGGGACTCACTTTTTGATTCAAGCGCGCCAACACTGTGCCCGAGGTGGGCAACGTCCGTTCACGCACAATTGTTGTCAGAGGCAAAATATGATTAAAAGGCGCCAGCATCGAATTAGCCTCCGAGAGTCCAATACCACTTTTTGATCAGTTCGCGCCGACGCACTGCATCGGACGGCAAATCGAGCGGACGACCGCGACCGTCAAAGACGACGCCCAGCGTTCCACCACTGACCGAAACTGTGCCGCTGCGTCCCGGGCCAAATCCAACATCCGCGCGGCCGGAAGGCTGCAGAGTCAAACGCGCGGCCTGTCCGCTGGGAAGAGGCAACAGTTCAAGCGTACCAAATTTCAGATCTGCGCGAGCTTCGGTTCCATCTTCATAGGAAAGTCTGGCTCGCAAAATCTGTGTGCCGTAACTGGCTGAGACCACTGGCGATACAACCGTCCCAACGCTCATGAACGCGCCCGAATCCAAAACTTGAACCGGCAGCAAATTATTTCGTCCGGCTGCCGCGCCCAAAATCGGGAGCAAATTATTTTGATCGAGAATCACAGTCGTTACACCAACCGGCTGAAGCGAATCCAACAGAAGCAGCAAACTATGTCCGGGCGTGGGCGCGTCCGAGAGCGCGCCGCCGCCAGCCAAGATCGGATCGAAGAGCGGAAGCAAGCCCGGTTTGAGCATGGCCGCGCTGCGCGGAAAATCCTTTTTGGCGGATTGCATCGAAAGATATAGCGCCTGCCGCGCAATCGATTGAGAAATAGCCTGGTCTTCTTTTGTGCCAGGGATCGCGGATGGATACAACGATTTTTGATACAGATAATCGCGCAGCGAGCCGGTTGAAATATCTAGCGGGGACCAGCGCAAAATATCTTCGAGCGTAGTGTAGTTCAACAGCGCGGGCAAATTCTCGCCAAGGCCAAACTGCGGATATACGTTGAGGGTCGACTTGCCCTCGAAGCCCGCCGCGATCAACGCGGCCGAGGCACCGATATCCACACTTAAAATTCCTTTTGCAGAACCATAGACGCGGCTGAGAAAACGCATCATGCGGCCAGTGGCATACCCGGTTGGAAGAACATGACCGTTCGCCCAGGCATCGATCACGTCCACACCCTTGAGCTGCTGCTTGCGCACATCGACAAATAACCGCGCCAACTCGCGCGCTGCGGGATCGAGGTCTTCTGTTTCGAGCGAAGGCCGCACGTTGGGACTGAAATGCAAAGAAGAAGTCAAAGAACCAAGCAACGTTTTGACTTCCGATTCCATTTTTTGATTGCCCGCGAACAAAACCGCCGGACGCTTTTCAGCAGGCATTAAATAATTGGCCAGCCCAACCGGCTCCAATAATTTTTGAATCGAACGCGAAGCACCGCCATCTGTTCCACCCGTGACGACCACTACTTCGGGGCGCGAATGCAATAGACTATCAATCACCGCATCAGGGCGGCGATGATCGGCAAGACTGATGCTATCTACCACGCGAGCGTAAATGGTTTCTGTTAATCGCCGCGCAGATTCAAGCGAAACATCTGAAAGCAAGCCGACGATGACTGCTTTGAGAGTCGGGCCGGCAGACATGGTTGCAACAAACGCGTCCACACCGGACCCGTCAGATTGCGTTGGCGAAATCAGGCCGCGGTTCGCGTCGAGCAGAGGCCGCGCGATCACAGACTGCAAATGTGCGATGGCGTTCCGCACGCCTTCGCTTACATCCTTGAACGGCGCTTCAGCCGTAGACGGCGCGTGGCCGGAAGCCACGAAGCGATACTGTCCTTCGACCACGTCAAACAACACCGCGCGCGTCGTCGCTGCGCCGATGTCAACTGCCAGAAGAGAGTCACCTTCGATCAATGAAACAGGCATAAGGTCTAATGAAAAGAAGCGAAAAAACTAGAAAACGAAGCAAAGCGTTCAATCAAAGCAGTCAAGGAAGCCAGAAAGACTCCTGCAAACAACACACCCAACGTAATAGCGATGAAGATGCGTCCAATCCATGCAAAGATTTCAATCAAGCCAAGGCGTTGAACAGAACCATCAGGAGTGGTGCGCGCACCGAAGTGAAAATAGATCAATGTGGTGGACACGCCCACCAGGATAAGCACCGCGTCAAACAAAGCTTCGATCGGTGAAGTGGATGAACGCACATCGAAAGTATTGATCGTCGCAAAAACTTGAGGGAACAATGTGCCGATCACCGCGCCGCCGACTGTTACAGCCGCGCTCACGCCCACCAGATAAGCCATAGCCGGGCCGCCCATGCCGGAAAACCGCGGCCAGAACTTCATCAATATCAAACCACTCAACAGAAGAGGAATCGCAGCCATACCACGTTCCATCGCACTTCCATAAACAAGCGGATAGACCAACTTGGGATAGATCACTTGCCACATGGCGACCGAGGCGACATATCCGCCGACCACACCGACAAATATATACGTAGCGATTCTAAAAAGTGGATTATCACCAAGAAGATAACTGAATACAAAAACAGTGAACAGAAAACTAAGTACGCCGGTGACAAGGTTGGGGTTGATGGGAAGCGACATGATTATCCAGCCTCTGTTGTTTTCGCTCGTTCGCGCAGACCTGCGATCAGACTCCACAGGCTGCCAAAGAAGACCAGCACAACAGCCAGCAACAAGCCCACATTGTATGAGTCCCAATAACGACGCGCCAAGCCGGGACGATTCGCATTGTTCTGCTCGATGACGGCCGAGTCGTACAAACCGGTCATCAACCCGTTGATTTGCCCGGATTGATAATAAGGCTGGAACATCGGGCCTGCTTGTGCACTCGAGACAATCACAAATTGCGCATTCCCGCGCAGAGGCCCAGCTTGTTCAATCCACGTGCGGCCCGATTCGATGCTATCGGTAATGACGATGATCGCAGCGAAATTTGAGAGCGAGGTCACGCCTTGCAACGGTTGCGTTTGCCATGCCATTGTGGAATTGAAGACAGTCGAATCGGCAGTGAGCAACGTGGACGTTGTTGGATCTGTTGCAAAGGCGCGTACACCGCTAAGCCCACCAGGTAGGTAGCCTAAATTCACATACTGGAGTCCGCTTTGATAGTTGAGATCATGCAAAGGCCCGGTAAAGAGTCGTTCTGCCAGCGCCGCGCCAGTCGGTGATGTGGAAAGCAACGTCAATTCCGGGTGACGCAAAACAATCAGATGATCCAGCAACGGAGCCGCGACTGCTTCCATCTCGCCGACCAACGAGGGTTGATAATCGACCACTACTAAAACTGGCGCATCTTGTGGAACCAATTCAACGCTCGCCAACGCGGACATGGTTTCATTTGGACGACCAAGCGGCATCGGAAAGATTTGTGTGCCCGCAAAGAACGCGCCAGCCACCACGAGAAGCAGCAAGATAGCCAACACCAAACGCAATACACGCTGCGAGTTCATCGAACGGACTGTGGCCATCGGCTCCGGCTTGGACTCAGCACCCAGAATTTGATCGAGCAAAGCCGCGTGACCTTGTTGTTCTTCGCTCGGCTGCAATTTGATCGATTGCGCTTTGGGTTTGCTCGGAGGCCCGATAAAAGGTACAGCAGGAAGCACGCCATGCAATCCGGCCAACGGACCAGTGGTTTCGAGCGTTTCGTCGCCGACCATTCCTCGCGGAGTTGTAGCAAGCGAGGCCTCCACCGGGCGCATCGCCTGCACCCATGAAGGCAGATTCGCCGGAGATATCGACTCGGCTTCCTGCGCTGCGGGAGGCTCTACTTCTTTCGTCTCTGAAGAAGCAGAGGCCGCGCCCGATAACCAATCCGATCCGCTGGAGGAGAATAAACGATCCAAGTCATTACCCGAAAGCGGTTCGGTGCCAAAAACATTTTCTTCTTGACCAGAAGTAAAAGCCGGCGCCGATTCGGCAGGAGGCTCCTCTGCGGGCCGCAATGCTGAAAGCCAATCGGGCATTTCGGCTGGAGCAAGTCCCTCATTGGTTGTAGGTGCTTCAGAAGGCGCAGGCGTCGAAGCTGGTTTCTCCAAAGGCTCGGAGGGTTTCTTCAACCAATCTGGAACAACAACTTCGTTTGAAGCGGAAGAGGTTGCTGGTTCTTCTGTGGCTTCGCCTTTCAACCAGGCAGGCAATTCCATATTAAGATCTGCAGTATTTGCAGCAACCGGTTCAGTAGGAGCAGCAGACTCTGTTGCGCTGAAAGTCTTCAGCCAATCGGGAGTCTCCTCGCTGGGTTGACTTGGTGTGGGTGCTGGCTCAACAGGCGCGGCGGTTGCCGTTTGAGCATCCAAATTCTTCAACCAATCAGGCACATCTTCGCTGATATTTGAGGTGGATTGATCTTCTGTGAACGCGGGGGAAGCACTTTCAGTTGCAGGCTGTTCAGAGGCCGATGATGCATCCGCCTGCAGCTTTGCCAGCCAATCAGGAACTGCTTCTGCGTTTGAAGATGTATTCTCCGCGCCAACAAACGGCTCGGGCGCATTCGCGCTTGCTTCCACTTGAGGAGCCGCGCTCTCACTTTGCGCGGCATCCGCTTTCTTCAACCAATTGGTTAGCTCATCATTGCTGGTACCAATCTCATGTCCAGCAGTGATATTTTGAAGCCAGGATGGCAAATTACTATCGTCAGAATCTGACGATGGTTGCGCGGCTTGGATATTCTCCGAGTCGGAGGAAGAAGGATAATCCTCCAAGCGACCCACTTCTACGAAACGAGATTCAGTGGACGGCTCCGCAGGCTCTTCAGGCTGAACCTTCTTTTTGCCCGCGCCGCCGGTGATTCCCGCCAGCCAATCCGGAATCTCCTCTTCATCGTCTGCAGACTGGGACTGGAGACCAGCTAAAAGGTCCGCATTTGAATCGGTGACCGGACGCGTATTCTCAGACCGCTGTTGGACTTCTTCTTCGACAGATTTACGCGCTTTGTCGCGCGCGTCTCGTAACCAATCCGGCAGGATCGGTTCAAGTTCGGCAGTATTCTTTTTGGTTGGCTGATCGCCAGGTTGGATGGTAGACGCATCTGCCTTCTTTAGAGGGTTTCCGCAGTTCTGGCAGAACGAGGCGCCCTCCGGATTATCACTTCCACAAATAGGACACTTCACATTCGCCATTATTTGCCCCCGTATGGACGATCAATGGCGGTCAGCACGCGCAGGCCCGTGGTCAACATGCCGAGTGCCACGCCGATCAAAATGCCGCGCGCGCCGCCCAAAGCAAGCACCTGTGTGATCCATGGCCGAACCGTTGTGCCTAAAAGTGGAATTTCACCGAAAGGCAACGAAGCAGAACCCAGCAAGATCACTAGCGCCGTAACGAGAAAGATAACGCTCATTAGATCGAGTCGGCGACGCAAGAGGCGAATGGCCGCGTAAATCAATGTGACTGCAAGAATCGCCATCAAAGAAGCTTCCACCGGGACGATTACACCGTTGACCACCATTTGCATCGCGGGGTGATCCGGCCCAAGCA
Organism: Anaerolineales bacterium; assembly: GCA_035541395.1. GTDB lineage: Bacteria > Chloroflexota > Anaerolineae > Anaerolineales > Villigracilaceae > JACPVF01. The sequence continues at coordinate 111 of DATKNJ010000174.1, read as the reverse complement.
AAAAGCCAAAAACAAATGTAGCAAATAATGAAAGGATCAACAGCGCGCTATATACACTGCCGGTTTCACGCTTGCGAATTTTTTCGCCGTGTACAGAGATCAAATTACCAA
>DATKNJ010000173.1:0-6002 GCA_035541395.1 Anaerolineales bacterium | reverse complement strand
CCGCCAACATCACCCAGGCTTGCAGATAGAACTTGAAGACCGTGTTCATGCGGCCGATGTCACCGCGCACCACCACAACTTCGACCACAATCGTGATGAGCAGTGCAGTGCCGACCAAAAACAGAACGAAACGTTTTTCATCCGCGAGGCCCGGGCGCAGCAACAAGACTCCCGCCCAAACCGCCAGCGGCAAAGCCAGCCAACTGACTTGCACACCTTTGAAGGCCAGATAGAGCAAAACCAAAACAATAACCGCCAGCACACCTTCGATCCACAACGCGAACGGCCGCAATTTGGAAAGCGATGAGGCGGGCGTATTCGCCATCCATTCGCGCGTTTCCCAGACCATCCACGAAACGATCAAGAACAGGAACAAGCCCCAATGCGTGAGATACGACCAAATCGGCGTGTGCGATCCAAGCCACGGATCGACACCGCCATAGAACTGACTATACCAGGCGCGATACGGTCCATATAGGAAGAACGAGAGGCCGGTCAACGTGATCAGCGCAACCGCGATCACCGCCAATCGTTTTGCCAACGGCGAAAGCGACGGCAACCAGCGTGTGCGGGAAACATCCGCATAGAACCACAACACACAAGCCAGCACAGCCAGCGCGATCAGCAGATAAGTATAAAGGTCAGATAGATTGGTCGGGTAGATGGCGCCGATCATCATGCCGCCCGCAAAGAACGAGGCCAGCCACTCAAGCGGAGTCATGCGCGCCCGCGTTTTGATGATCGATATGACCCAGGCGATCACGAACAACGCCAACGGCAGGACGATCATGTGCGCGTGCAAGTCGCTGTATAAAAATGTAAAGAATGGAAATTCGGTGATCGGCTGCACGTCGTTCGGCGCGGGGATGACACGGCTTGGGAACCAGTACCAGTCGCCGGGTCCAAACGGAAGCGGCGTGCCGGTGAACGCTTTGAAGAGTCCGGTCGCGGCCCAAATCCAACGCTGGAAAATATTGGCGTTGTCGATCACGCCGCCAGGCGCGGCCATACGTTGGAATCCCTGATACAACATTTGCACTGTGCCGAGATTGCCGAGCACCACTGTCAGCAGCGCGGCAAAAATTCCGGAAAGGACTGGAACGCTGGTGAGCAAAGATATGACACTGCGCGATACATCTTGCATCTTGGATTTGGCGGTCTGCACCAATTGCGAACCAACGGTAAAGGCGCCCATCGCCACCATCGCAAACAACGTGGGCAAAATAAAGTTGTACGCAATCGAAGGCACAATGCCGAGCAATTTCACCGGCGTGCCCACCAACACAAAGCCGTAATAGTAATAATTGATATAGCCGCCCGCGTACCACGGATCATAGGGCGGGAAGGAAGTGCTCTTCAAGACCGCGTTCAAATACGAGAAGTCCATCGGACGCTCGCCGCCTTTGGCCGGATGCCATAAATCCGGATTGCCAATGCGGATGAACAAATCGAAGAGGAAGAAGGCGAGGAACAATCCTTCGACGATCAGGAAGAAGCGGCGATGAGATTTCCAATCTTTGCTGATCTGCTCGCGCCGCATCCACGCGACGCCGAGGCCTGCCACCATGATCAAACCGAGCGCCAGCCCAATCGATGCGCGCGTATACGGAATCCCAACCGAGCCGCCCAGCCACGAGAGATAGGCCAGCAATGCCAATCCCAAAATGCGGCTCAACGGATAACTGCCTTCCTGCAAGCCGGGCAGCGCCAGGCGCGTCAGCGGATACGAAACCAATCCGAGCACGAACACGAACACGTACCACAACAACAAACCGAGATATGGATAACGATTTTGCAGCCAGTCATAATTGAACAAATCTGACCAGGTGCCACCCGCTTGCTGCTGCGCGAGTTTATCCGCGGGCAGCATAAGGGATTTATATGTGGTGGCCTGCCCCGGCGTAAGATGAACCACATTCGACAAATCCACCGCGCCCAGCAGAGCCTGCACTTTCGAGGCATCGAAGTCCGCGCTCTTCTTGAAGATCAACACCTTCGGATGGTCGTACACCGTGAAAGCTTCTTCTGCGAATTGGTCATCGACCTGCCAATGAAGCAGGCCGGGAATATCAATGGTCGGATAAGACTCAAAAACTTTTACAAGATCAAAGCCAAGCTGTCCTTTGAATTCGCCGGGCTTGGCCACGTTGTAACACCAGATAATATCTTTACCAGCGGGGCAGCCGATCAATAAACGATAATATTCTGTGGTGAGCGGATAGCGTTCCGGAATGCGTGTGATCGAGGCCCACTGACGATTGGACGTGATAAAGATGTAATCACCCTGCGTCATATTGCTGACGAAGCGCGCGACTTTATCCGCGTTATCGTCGAAGTACATTTCAAAGTTCAGGTTGCCGTTATACAAACCACCGTACGCATCGTATCCATCCATGCGTAGAGGCAGGCCATCATCCCAGGAACTTTCATTGATGGGCGCCGCGCCCTGTAACGTCAGCGTGCCGCTGGCTTCGAGGCGCAGGAAGTAGGTTTGATCTTTCGTGACCTGGACAGGATGATTTAACTTGAGCGTGAAGCCTTGTCCACGGCCATCGGTTCCGGGATCGAAATCAGCTGTCAGCGTGGCGGTGGCAAGCGCCTGCTCAGGCGGCGTATCCGGTTGAAGGCCCAGCACCATGTTCAAGGTCTGGTTCGGAGCATTCACCGCGGCTACGTGCGGCAGATATACTTCGCTCAGAGTCCCGGTCACATATGCAGTGAACGGAGAAGAATACGGGGTCCCGGGTTGGATAAAACTGCCATACGGGAACGGCAGCGGCTCATGATACACATCGCTTCCGGTTTGTTGAATGTCCAGCGTGATCGGCCCAGGGAGATTCTGATAAATCCAGCGCGTGGCCGCGACGCGCGTATGCGGGACGGTGTAAATGCGCGTGAAGGCATAAGCCCACGCGCCAGTCAAGACAAGGACAATCCCACCGATCACAAGCGCAAATGGTTTCAGATTGATTCGTTTGAGGGTTGGGAAATTGAAGGTCAACCAGGCAGCCATCATGCCCAACAGCGGATAAATCGGCAGTTGATAACGCATGGTTGGGTTGAAAGCCAGCGATTGCCAGGTGAAATAAATCGCCGTCCAACCCCATAACAAAGCATGCTGCCATTCGCCCTTGACCAAACGCCAGGCCATCCATAAGAAACCGGCCCAGGCCAGAATGCCAAGTGGCAGGCCAAGTCCCCACTGTGTGAGATTATCGAACGAATATAGATGAGAGCGACGCGCCCATTGCAATGCGAAAGGCACATCGGCATTGCCATTGGATTGAGCTTGTAAGTCTTGAATGTTTTTGAGCCAGGCCGCGTTGATGCCCAGTCCATTGAACGCATACGGCTGGAAGATGCGGAATGTTAGCAACGAAATAAAACCGCCCACCACCAGATAAACAAGGATCGTTTCAATGCTGGAGTTCGTGGACTGCTTTTTGTCTTTGAGCTGCAAATGGCGGAAGAAGAACGCGGCAGGCAACAGGATCGCCATCGGCGCGGCGTTGAGCTTGGATGAAACTGCCATGCCAAGCGCAAGCCCGAAACCGGCACTCAGCCACAAAAGCGGATCTTGCGAAAGGCGCGTCAGATATTCAACGATGCGCGCCTGTGTTGAGGTTCCGGCATCTTCTTTAACTGAATCGGGATTCTCCGCGCCCGGACCGTATTGCGCGATTAATATCGCGAAGAAGATCGCCAGAAAGCCAAAGAAGTTGCCAGGATTATCGGTGGTGAAAAAATGCGATTGCTGAATCTGCATCACCGTCAGCGCGGAGAAAGCCGCGGCCAACAGACCAACTTTCCGTCCGTATAGACGCGAAGCGATCAGGTATAGCAGGAAGATGACTCCCAAATCCGAAACAGCCGAAACTTGTCGCCCGATGAGATGAACCTGGTCATAACCTGTTTGCTGGAACCATTGCGCCAAATAACGGACAACGATCAGCGGCAGATCGCCATACACATAAAATCCATAACCCACATTGTTTGGATTGAGAGTCGAAGTACGCGTATCGAAATATTGGCTGAACGATTGCACCGGCTGCAGCGCGCTTTCCACCATCGTCATAAAGCGCTCGTCAGGATGCAGGTGCTGGTTTTCGTCCCAGTTCAAACCGATCAAGCGGAAATACGCCGCCATGATCAGCACGACGACTAAGAGCAGGTCATAAATCCACGCACGTTTTTCTGTCACAATAAAACCCTTTGAATTACGGCTCACCCACAAAGAAGATCAAAAAGTCTTTTGTAGAATCAATCGATGAAGTATAGCGGGTAATCGTACCCTTTGGATAGAGTTTCTTTAACGCCGCCTGAGAGTCTGTATCTTCGGGCTTCAACATAAACAACTTTGGATACGGCGAAGAGAGCGTGGTCTCAAAATCCACAGGGAATACCGCGAAGTCGCGATCGGGGATTCCCGCGTAGATGCCGGGCAGGCGCGTATCCACCCAATACGGATACGGCACAATCCAGACCGTGGAGGTGCGCCCGTACATCGTGCGGAAACCTTCGATCACCTGTCCCATCTCGGAGGAGTTCCACGCGCCGGCCGTAAAGTTCTGAGCGAACTGGCGGAAGACGATATCATAGTTTTGCGCGGCGGAGACAACCAACAACAGAACCGTGATTCCCCAACCGAGGACAAGCCTCCGCTTCCTTCCGGACTGAAAGCTGGTCAACAAACCATCAAGCGCCAGCGCGGCAATCAGCATGGTCGGCACCGCCGCGCCGCCCGCGCGATTGAGCGCCGGGTTCTCATCTGGAAACGCCAAAGAAAGAATGGAAGGCTGCAACAATAAATAAACGGAGAGCAATAGGAAAATATCGCGCCAATCATGGCCGCGTATATAACGCACCAGAACCAAGGTTACGCCGATGATGAACAACGCGCCGGTCACCACATCCAACGCGGGGCGACCCGGTAAAGAATTCACCCAAATCTGGCCATCATCCCAGTTGAATAAACGGAGCGCGTTCCAACTGTTCGAGAGGAAAATCTGCCAGGCCGGGCCGGGCAACGGCGTTTCAACATCTTCCAAGCGCGACAAAGCTCGATAGGAAAATGCCTCAGGATTCTCGGTCACATAACGCATCAAAGGCAGAAAGACCAATAAGGATGTGACGGTAACTACTCCGAGCCACCAAATCGCCTGCGTCCGTACGCCTTTGGATTGCCTATGGAACCAATATAAGATGAAGGCAGCGACAACTACAATTGGCATAATGCGGAACGGACTATAGCCATGTAAGCCAAGTCCCAGGAACACACCGCATAAGATAAGGTCATTTCGGCTTCGATAACGCAAGCCGCGGAATAGATAAAGAAGCGTGGGCGCCACGAAAAACGGATACAACGGGAAGCGCAATCCGATGCGGGCGATCACGTTCGGCCAGTAACCGATCCCAAACAGAATCATCGCAAACACGCCCACGCGCGGACTGCCAAATTCCTTGCCCAACAAATACATATACGGCAGCGTGAGAATGCCGATGATAATAGTGCCAATTTTGAGCGAGAGAAAAGAAAAGCCCGTATGGAAAATCCAAACGACCAGCAAGCTGACGTACATCTGGATCGCCTCACGGCCGGTATTGCGCGGGAAGAAGATATGCGTCTGACCTTGCGACACATCGTGCACGTCAAGGATTTTCTCGGCGTGGTCGCTGAACGGTTGAGACGGGACATTGGTGATTTGGTAAATGCGGAAGAACAACAACACCGCCACGATGGCGATCATCAACACACCGAGGCGCGTGATCTTGATCTGCCAGTCCTTGCGTTTGACAAATGCGAGAGTTGATTTCCAGATCGACGAGAGACTCTTGGGCTTTTCCCAAAAGGCGCGGAAAAAGAAAAATAGCGAACTCGCCCACAGCGTTAGATTCCATATCGTAAAGAGATTACCGCTAAAGGCAAAGAAAGAAATCACCGCAAAAATCGCAGAAATGATCAATGAGATCAAACGCACCGACATCGAGTCGGTACCGGCCAA
>DATKNJ010000172.1:0-5424 GCA_035541395.1 Anaerolineales bacterium | reverse complement strand
CAATGCAAAATCGCTTGCATCTACGCCACTGACTGCTGCGGAGAATGTTACTGTGAAGCGAACGCTATTCGCAGAAGTTGGATTGGCGTCCGCGCGTGTGATGCCGGTTACAGCGGTGATGCTTTTATCAATGGCATAAGTTTCACCGCTGTTGAAATTTCCATTGCCCGCGCCTGCGCCGCCGAGCGGAGTGTTCGTTGCATCTACAATCGAGTCGTTATCAACCAAATCCAACCGGATCGTTCCACTGCCTGAGCCCGTGTTGATACTCACCGAATAAGTCGCGCCGGAAGCAAGCGTGACGTTTGTGATGGATGCCCCCGCGACGCCTGATGTGGTCAGCGCGAAATCGCTCGCGTCGACGCCGCTCACTGGTTCCGAGAACGTGATGGTGAAATTCACGCTGGCGGCGTTTGTCGGGTTCGCATCCGCGCGTGTGATCGATGAAACAGTAGGGGGAACGTTGACAGCATACTCGAACGCTCCCAAATCCGGAGCCTTGCCGGAGAAGTTGTCATCGATGCCGGGGATTGCAACGCCGCGGTCTATGTTTGGACTGGATGCTGATAATGTAAAGTCATTGCCGCTTATGTTGGCGAATCCGGGCGCGTCCTCGACGCCATTACATTCCAAACCTGTGCTAGCGCATAACTGGGCAATCGTGTTGTAATCTACATTTTCCCATTTGAAGTGTGGGCCGCTCGATCCGCGCGTCGTGTACCAATCATCGTAATTCCAGTCATGTCCGCTTGAACCGATGAATGGTTCGTAGAAGGCATATCCATTACCTTGAAAGATGTTATTGCGCATCACAGAGTTGTGCACCGGATGAATCAGACTCATGGCATCGAGATTTGGCGTGTTGGTCCAACTCGTGTTGTGATAGATAAATATGATTCCATCGGAATTCAAATCCCACTTGAAACTGGTGCCGGTGAAATTGGTAAATAGATTCCGCAGCACCCAGGTTGGACCTTGTGTGACCGGCGCGATGGAAATGCCGGTCAGCGAAGTATCGACGGTGTTGTTTCGGAAGCGTTCGTTGACGTTCGCACCTTCCGGTTCGAGACCGTCATCAAGGATGTTGTGAATTTTATTATTGTAAATATCCGCGTCGAAGGCAACGCCGGGGTTTTCAATGTTCGAGGGTGCGTTCGTGCCGGTGTAGATGCCGTTGAAGATCTGATGCAAATCATTGCCGCGGATGATCGTCCCGATGTGACCGCGAGCAACGATAGCCGTCCCTTCCATGGAGGTGGCTTTGACAGCGGCCCACGGCCAGGTATCAATCGGTGGATCGTAGATATTGTTGTTTTCGATGCGCGTGTCATCCCCGCGATCTTCGCCGCCGGTCCAATTGATGTAAACGCCCAGTTGGATGTTGTGGATCGTGTTGCTGCGAATGACGATGTGTGATGCGTCCGTTGCGCAGATGCCGCAGCCATCGCTGGTGCCGTAATAGCGCATCTCGAATCCTTCGATCCAAATCCAATCATGGCTATTGATATCGAAGGCGTGATTGAGCGTTGGAAATTGCCAGCTATATTTGGATGGATCGTTCAGAGTGCGTACATAGAGATTCGACGTTCCTGGCTCGTAATACCAGCCTTCATTCATGGGGACATCGTTGTGGCCGAGGCTTTGCATCAATCCGGAATAATCATCATATTTATAGAAACGGATTTGATTGCGCGCCAAATAAGTAATCGGGCTGGCCTTGATAAAGTACACATTCTTCTTTGCAGTTGCCTTCCAGGTAACGTTGGCGAGATCAACAGAACCGTCTAGGATGGCGCTGCTTCCCGCGGCTTTGATTTGAATCCAGTTGTTCGCGGTTCCTGAATTTGGAAATGAAACCGCTTCATGATAAACGCCATCGGCAACTAACACCTGAGTCCCGGGTCCGGCATGGTTGACCGCGTCTTGAATCGTCTGGAACGGCGCGGAGGTGGAGCCGTCGCCGTTAGCTGTCGCGTGACTGTCCACATGCAGAACAGTTGTCGGCGTGAATGGAAGCGAGTCCGGTTGAGTCGTTACCGTGCCGCTGATCTCGGTCGTCCCGTCTGTCACTTTGATATCGTAAGACGTAGATGGCGAAAGCCAGAACAGACTTCCAATTAGGCGGCCATCTGGAATCTGCACAAGCGGATGGCCGTTGTGCCAATTCGGATCATTGCTCTGGCGGTACATCATTTGCGCGGTGCTTGGCAGGTTGGTCCCGCTGACTGTTACACCGATGGTTTCAATGTTGGCAACGAAACTGATTTGTGAGAAAGCGGCTGTGTCGTTGACGGTTTGCGCTTTGCCAGCAGGCAGGTTGAGAAACAGCACAACAAGTGCCAGTGCCGCGAACGTCTGCGGGAAGGTTTTGGAATGTTTGGAATTCATAAGTTCTCCTTACCAGTGACCGGCACGTGACTCAGAGCTTAAGATGATTGTAACGCTTTTTGAAAGGAACGCGTGTTTTTTAGAGTCGGCTGATATTTCTCATTAAAGCCATCCGCGTTTTGTCATCATTTGTATCTTCTTACAACACTGAAAAGAATTTTCGAACGATCTGTGATTACAATAGCTTTACCCTGTAACACAGATGAGGGGAACCATGAACAAAAAAATCCCGAAATACATTTCCGTTTTCATCCTCGTCGGTTTGATGGTCCTCCTGACCAAGACCACCGCTCACTCAAAGCCCGCCATAGATCGCGCTTATTATGATTCCGATACCACTCAGGTATTGGTGATCGCCCATAAGGGTGGAGATGGTCTTTGGCCCGGGAATACAATATATGCGTTCAGGCACGCCGTCAAGTTGGGCGTAGACGCCATCGAAACAGATACGCATCTCACGCGCGATGGCGTGATCGTTCTCTTGCACGATCCGCGCGTAGACCCGACTACGAATGGCACAGGCCTGGTCGAAGACATGACTCTGGCCGAAGTCAAGCAGCTAGACGCGGCTTATAAATGGACTCCCGACGATGGCAAGAGCTTTCCGTTTCGCGGCAAGGGGCTCACAATACCGACTCTGGCCGAAACATTTCAAGAATTCCCACATACTCGCTTCGTTCTGGACGTCAAGCAGACTCGTGCTCCGATTGCGGAACCACTCTGCAAGTTGATTCATCAATATGACATGCAGAATAACGTCATCGTGGCTTCGCTCTACGACGACATTATGCGCGACTTCCGAAATGACTGTCCGGAGATAGCGACCTCTGCATCGTTCAGTGAGGTAGCAGCTTTTGTCCTTACACAAAGAAGCGACACCGCTGGTTTGATTTCGCCGAGCTATCAGGCCCTGCAGGGGCCTTATGATCCGTTGGGAGTTTATAACTCGTTGATCGTCACGAAAAACTATGTAAGTGAAGCGCATGCCAAGAATCTGCGTGTTGAGCCGTGGGCAGATAGTGTTGCCGCAATGAAGCAGTGTCTTGCTGATGGGGCCAATGGCATTATCACAGACCGCCCCGACTTACTGCTCGAACTCTTGAAACGTAAATAACTTTTCGATTACCTTGCGTTTGGTTTTGGGACGCTGAGAAACGCAGATATAAACGGATTTTTTGGGAGTTTGACAAAAGGGAGTCAGCGTTTTCAGCGTTAATCCGCGTCCCAGTTCGTTATCAGATAACTTTCCTAAGATCAGCCTTCCTGCGCCCTTGAATTTATTATTGTAAAATATCCCCCTCATGGTGAATTTTATTTTCCTGCTCATCGAATTCGTGGATGAGCTGGTCTTCGGAGTCGTCGAAACGGCTTGGCCGCTCGTGCGCAGCGACCTGCATCTCAGTTATACCGAGATCGGTCTTTTACTTAGTTTGCCCGGTATCATCGCTGCATTCATTGAACCGTTCATTGGTATTCTTGGCGATGTCTGGAAGCGACGGCTCTTGATCCTCGGCGGCGGAATCTTCTTTATCATCTCATTGGCGCTCACAGCGCTCAGTCACAGTTTTCTGCCATTGCTGATTTCGTTCGTTCTTTTTTATCCCGCCTCGGGCGCGTTCGTCAGTTTGTCGCAAGCCACTTTGATGGATTCAGATACCAGCCGTCACGAACAAAACATGGCGCGCTGGACTTCCGCCGGTTCATTGGGCAACGTCCTCGGTCCGCTATTGCTCGGCGCGTTCGTCTATTTCGGACTCGGTTGGCGCGGCACGTATGCCTTCCTCGCCTCTTTCTCGACCTTTTGTTTGTTGGCCGCGATTCGCCTAATGCCACGCGACAAGATTTTAACATCCCATCTTCCGAGTTTCTCCAGCGTCTTCGAAGGATTCCACAGTGCCTTTGCCGCGCTCAAACGCGGAGAAGTCTGGCGTTGGCTGATTTTGCTTGAGTTCTCGGACTTGATGCTCGACGTTTTGTTGAGCTATTTGGCACTGTATTTTGTAGATGTCGCTCTGGTTAGTGAGACACAAGCCGGCATTGCTGTGACCATTTGGCTGGTGCTCGGCATGTTGACCGATTTCCTCTTCATTCCGATCATTGACCGTCAACTCGATAGCGTAAAATATTTACGCATCACCGCTGTATTTGAAATTATTGCTTTCTCTGTGTTCCTTCTGATTCCGGGCTTCATTCCAAAATTGGTTGCAATTGTCTTTGTCAATATTCTCAACACGGGTTGGTATCCCATTTTGCAAGGACGTTTGTATTCTGCGCTTCCAGGCCAAAGCGCCAGTGTTATGACTCTGGGTTCAGTGACCGCGCCGTTGGCGAAGTTGATGCCGTTTCTAATCGGCTGGCTCGCCGATCAATTTGGCCTCGGCGCTGCGATCTGGCTCTTGTTGCTCGGCCCGCTTGCTCTTATCATTGGCCTGCCTCGTCACTTGACACTTGACACATGACACCGAATTACTCTATTTATCTTCACATCCCATTTTGTACGCACCGCTGTGCGTACTGTGATTTCAATACCTACGCGGGACAAGAATCCAGCATCCCCGCGTATGTGGATGCGCTCTTACGCGAGATTAGCCTCCTCTCTCAGCGGGACAGGGCAGAAGATGAGGAAGTGCACACGATCTTCTTCGGCGGCGGGACGCCCTCGCTTCTTTCTGCGCCTCAACTTGCTTCCATCATGGACGCGTTGCGCGCGGCTTTTAAATTCACTTCTAATATCGAAGCGACTCTCGAAGCCAATCCCGGTACCACTTCTGAATCGTTTCTACGCGATCTGTGTGCCGCGGGCTTGAATCGGCTTTCCTTCGGCGTTCAATCTGCCAATCCCGATGAGTTGCATATGCTTGAACGCGCCCACAACTTTTTCGATGTGATTCAATCTGTCAAATGGGCGCGGCAAGCTGGCTTCGATAATTTGAATCTGGATTTGATCTATGGCTTGCCGGAACAGACTCTCGAACGTTGGCAAAACACCGTTCGCCGCATCGTGGACTTGAAGCCCGAACATATCTCAATGTACGC
>DATKNJ010000171.1:0-5004 GCA_035541395.1 Anaerolineales bacterium | reverse complement strand
TTTGATCTCGAAAGTTGTTTCGGTCTTTCCACTCATTGATGGAATTTCGACGCGCGTCTCAACGCCTTCTTGCAATTGATAGATTTGTAGTGTCAAGTTGTCGCTGTAATCATAATCGGGACGGTTATTTTGATTCCCAATCGGAATCACTGAATTAGGGCGAACCAATAGTGGCAGGCCCATGTAATCATGCGTCTCTGTTGCCCAACACGGACCTTCGATTACATTTCCATTTAAGAGATTCGTCCATTTTCCGGCCGGAACGTAAAACTCTACGCTTCCATCGTGACGAAACACAGGCGCGACCAATAGTGAATCTCCGAGCATATATTGTCGATCCAGGAAACTACAGGTTGGATTGTCTGGAAATTCGAGCAGCATGGCTCTTAGCATTGGAATTCCATTTTCGTGCGCCTGTATCGCTGCGCGATAAAGATATGGCATCAGACTGCATTTGAGCTTTGTGAACTTTGATAGCACATCTACAGCTTCCTCATCGTAGTTCCACGGAACGCGGTATGAGGAACTTCCGTGTAAGCGGCTGTGCGAAGATAACAGTCCGAATGCGATCCAGCGTTTATATACATCTGCGCTGGCTGTTTGCTCAAAGCCGCCTATGTCATGACTCCAGAATCCGAAACCGGATAACCCCAACGATAATCCGCCGCGCAGACTCTCTGCCATGGATTCAAAACTGGCAGTGCTGTCGCCGCCCCAGTGTACGGGGAATTGCTGTCCGCCTGTGGTAGCAGAACGGGCAAAGACAAGCGCCTCGCCTTCGCCGCGTTCCTCGCGTATTACATCAAAGACAGTTTTGTTATACAGATATGAATAATAGTTGTGCATCTTCATCGGATCAGAGCCGTCGTGATAGACCACGTCTGTTGGGATGCGCTCGCCGAAGTCTGTCTTGAACGTATCCACGCCCATTTTGAGTAGCGCGCGCAGTTTATCTGCAAACCACTGACATGCTTCGGGGTTGGTGAAATCCACAGTGCCCATACCGGCCTGCCACATGTCCGTTTGCCAGATATCGCCATTGGCTCTTCTCAACAGGTAGCCTTTTTGCGCGGCTTCGTCGAACAAAATGGAACGTTGCGCGATGTACGGATTGATCCAGACGCAAATATGAAGGCCGCGGCGTTTCAATCGTCCCAGCATCCCTTCAGGGTCCGGAAAGAAGCGGGAATCCCATTGCAGGTTGGTCCAGTTGAATTCCTTCATCCAGAAACAGTCGAAGTGAAAAACATGCAAGGGAATGTCGCGCCGCTTCATCTCGTCAATAAAATGCGTGACTGTTTTTTCATCATAGTCGGTTGTGAAAGAGGTCGAGAGCCACAACCCGAACGACCAGGCTGGCGGCAGAGCGGGACGACCTGTCAGCGCGGTGTAACGCGCAAGGATGTCCTTTGGTGTTGGGCCGTAGATGATGAAATAGTCAAGCGCTTCGCCCGGAACGTTGAACTGCACCCGTTCTACTTTTTCAGATGCCACCTCGAGCAACACTTGCTCAGCATGATTGATGAAAACACCATAGCCGCGGTTGGTGAGATAGAACGGAATATTCTTGTAGGCTTGTTCGCTGCTGGTTCCGCCATCTTGATTCCACAAATCAATGACTTGACCGTTCTTGATAAAGGCTGTAAAACGTTCGCCGAGTCCGTATATATTTTCTCCAACGCCAATATTAAGCTGCTCGTGAATAAATCGTCCGCTGGGCGTATCCACGAAACCTAAAGCGCGCCATCCGCTTGAAGTAAGGATATTTTCTCCTGCTCGATATTCCACCAACCAGTCTTCGCCTTTATTGATTCGTACGCTTATCTGACCACTGCTAAGCGAAATGAAATTCTCATGATCGGATATTACAAGTTGTGGAGCAGGTTGTGGCTGCAACGCGAATTGCGGCTTGCGCGCTTGAACACCTTTGTGATGCAGAACCTGCACATGAATAACATCTTCCATGGGCGAGGAGAAGCGGATCGTCAACATTGGTGTGTTGACCGTATCGCCGCGTCCGTGCAGTTTCATGGTCGGCGCGTATACCGTGATGGCATCCGATTCGATTTCTACATCGTGTATCTGCATGGCATAGTGAGGCTCCACACCTGCGCGCATCTGCCAGTATCCATCGGTAAATTTCATGGTTTTTTCCTTTCTGTATGGATGATACTCGAAGTAGTACAAAAATCCCCTTCAAACCATGCATTAAAGGATTATCATCTGTATATAAAGGAGATGAATATGCCACGCTTAGTCAGAATTTTATTGGTGTTTGGGTTGGCCCTCTTTGTGTTGGCCTGCGGTATGATCTCCAACCCAATCAACAACGTGAAGGGATTGGCTTCCACTGCGGAGGCTTTTGCCACAAGTAACCCGATCGGTACGCTGCAAGCTTTTGCCTCGGCCATGCCTACGTTCACCGGCATGATGGATCCGCAAGGGCAACCCGTTTCGGATTGGAATGGAGTCCCGGTCATGCCGCAAGCTACAGCCGGGCAGCAATTCAGCGATCACAATTACAGTTTCAAGGTTCCCGCTGCAGCCAGCGATGTTCAGGCTTTTTATACTCAAAAAATGAAAGACCTGGGCTGGACTTCGCTCTTTAGCACGGAACTATCCACGGAAGGTGGGATCATGGTCTTCCAAAAAGATAGCGACACGGTCTCGATCTTTCTGGCCGCGGATACCAATGATAGTAACAATGTGATCGTGATCTTACAGAAATAACCAAATTCATGTAGGGGCGAATGACTATTCGCCCCTACAACACACACGTTATAATTTGGGGGGATGAAAACCCAGATCATCACACTCGAATCGCACGATGACCTGATCTCTGTCCGTGACCGACTCTCGTGGGCGAAGACGCCGCGCATCCTGCTCGTTTGGCCGAAGGGCGAGCAGATTTCGCTGCGCGCGTTGGACTTGAAAGTGCTTCAGCGTCACGCGGATTCGTTGGGCGCGCAGTTGGGACTCGTCACGCGGCGCGCCCAAGTGAAGCGTCAAGCGGAGGCATTGGGATTGCCTGTGTTTGAGTCGGCGGCCGCGGCGCAACGTGAAGCCTGGCCCGCGGGACATGAACGCAAGCATCGCGAGCCGCGTCCACCACGACGCGATTTGCGCGGCCTGCGCGAGGAAGCAATTCCACAGGAAGCAAAATGGCGCTCATCGTTGGTAGTTCGGTTGATCGCCTTCATTGTTGGCGTGTCCGCTGTTTTAACGATAGCAGGCATCTTTGTCCCGCGTGCGGCGATCACGCTACATCCCGAATCGCAGATGCAGCAAATTGTGATTCCCGTTTCGGCTGGGCCTTCCATTCAATCTGTGTTTGTGACTGGTAGTGTGCCATCGCATGATGAAACGGTAGTCGAAGAAGGTTCGCAAACGATGGCGGTCAATTCGCAAATTGCGGTGCCGCAGACGCGGGCGCGCGGCGTGGCGCACTTTCAGAACTTAACGCAAACCGAAGTTCCCATTCCAGCGGGCACGATTGTGCGGACGTTGAGCAATCCACCGATTCGATTCGCGACCTTGAACGATACGCACATCACGGCAGGCGTGAATCAGTTTGTGGAGGTGCAGATCGAGGCGGTGGATGCGGGCGCTTCTGGCAATGTGGATGTGGACGCGATCAAATCCATTGAAGGTTCGCTTGGGTTGTGGGCTGCGGTGAGCAATCCCGATCCTACCGGCGGCGGCACTGACCAGCAGGCGATTGGTCCGAGTCAACAAGATCGCGATGCGTTGCACACGAAATTGCTGGATGCGTTGAAGTCACAAGCGAAAGCCGATTTAGCCAAACACCTCGGCGCGGGCGATGTGTTGCTGGCCGATACCCTGACTTTATCTCAAACGTTGGAGGAGACTTCCGACCCGCTGCCCAATCAACCCGGTCCTTCGTTGACGTTGAAAATGCGCGTTGAGTTCAAAGCGCAAATGGCTTCGGCACAGGATTTGAAGCAATTGGCCGAGTCAGTGCTCGACGCGGATCAGCCACAAGGCTTTTCACCGGTATCTGACTCTTTGAAGCTTCATGCAACTACCGCGCCTTCAACAGACAAAGATGGAACATCTCATTGGCAAATGGAGATCTCGCGCCGGGTGCTGCATAATGTCGATGTTGGACAAGTGCTCAACTTGGTGCGCGGCCAATCGCTCGAATCAGCGCAAAGCGCGTTGGCGGGCGCGTTGAAGTTGGAGAGCACACCGCAGATCGCGCTTACGCCATCCTGGTGGCCGTGGCTGCCATTGATTCCGTTTCGCATTTCGGTGGCAACGCAGTGATTAACGATCTCTTTCTAAAGTTAAACGCGAATGACGCGAATAAATTTTTCCGCATCTCATTCGCTCTTTCAAGCTATTTGCGTTGAAAAATGATGCAATGAGAATCTTCGCAATAGATCACGGTGAAAAACGAATCGGTCTCGCGCTCAGCGACCCAACTGCTACGATTGCTAGCCCATTGAAAATAATCGAGCACGTCTCGCGTGCCATTGACGCCGCACAAGTTGCAGTCTTGGCTGAGGAAAACGATGCCGGTTTGATCATCATCGGCCAATCATTCGATGAAGAGGGTCAGCCGAATTTAGCAGGTCGCCGTGCGGCGCGTTTTGCCGAAGCGTTGAAATCACAGACTCAGATTCCGGTCGAGTTATGGGATGAGTCATTCAGCACACAAGACGCGCGTGCTGCGCGGCTCGAAATGGGTGTTCGCAAAAAACAACGCGGCGGTCATCTGGATGAACTAGCCGCGGTTATGATCCTACAATCCTATCTTGAGAGTCATCGTCCAGCCTAACTATGTCGCGACAATCTACTTCTGCTCGTCATCAGAGTTTTTCAATCTTTGTGATTCTGATTCTATTTTGTCTGGCTACACTTGGATTTTTATTCATTCCATTTCAGGCCCAGCGCGTATACGGTCCGCCGAGTCCCTCACTCGGTTTGTGGGGCGCCTTCAGTTATTCCGCACGCCTGCTTTGGTACGATGGTTTAGTAACC
>DATKNJ010000170.1:0-7188 GCA_035541395.1 Anaerolineales bacterium | reverse complement strand
CAAGGGACGCAAGCTCCGCTGGTAAAGCGGAAGCCGACTTCTCGTCCGAATGACGCGGTGGTGGCTCGTTTGGATAAACTCAAAACCTGGCGAAAGAAAGTAGCTCAGGAAATGTCTGTCGAATCGGATATAGTTCTGCCGAAATCCTATGTTCAGCTGCTGGCCGATCGCGCACCGCGTACAACGCGCGATCTCGAAGTGTTGATGATTCACTCGCCGTGGCGGTTCAAAAAATTTGGTTCGCAGATTTTGGAAATCCTCGGAGGTTGAATGCGGATTGTGTTTCATGGTGCGGCGCATACAGTGACGGGGAGCCAGCATTTGCTGGAGATCAATGGATTCCGCCTCTTACTGGACTGTGGGCTGTATCAGGGCAAACGGGCCGAATCCTATGCTCGGAATTTAAATTTTCCTTTCGAGCCTCGCTCGATCAACTCGGTCATCCTTTCACACGCGCATATTGATCACGCGGGGAATCTTCCCAATTTGGTGCGGCATGGTTTCGACGGCCCGATTTATGTGACTCACGCCACCGGCGATTTGTCCGATGTGATGTTGCAGGATTCGGGTCACATCCAAGAGTCGGATGCTAAGTTTGTGAACAAGAAAGCGTCGCGCCGCGGGGATGCTCATGTTGAGCCAATATATACGCAAGCCGACGCAGAACAAGTTGCCAAACATTTTCGCGGCGTTGGATATGATGAGCCATTTGAGCCGATACCCGGCGTCGTGGCGCGCTTGGTAGAAGCGGGTCATATTTTAGGTTCGGCTGCCGTGTCACTGGAGATCGAAGAAAAGGGTCGCAAGATTCGCTTGTGGTTTTCTGGCGATATTGGGCGATACAACCTCCCGTTGTTGCGCGATCCTGTTCTTCCCACCGCAGCGGATTATATGATTATGGAGAGCACGTACGGAGATAAGCCGCATCGCGATCCGGTCGCTTCGTTTGAAGAGTTTCACGATGTGGTATTGCGTACCGTGAAACGCGGTGGCAAAGTGATCATCCCGGCTTTTGCAGTTGGTCGCACGCAGGAACTGGTTTATCACTTGAATGAAATGATGTTTTCGCACGATGTACCGCAGGTACCCGTGTTTGTGGATAGTCCATTGGCGGTCAATGCTTCGCAGGTGTTCAAACGCCACCCCGAATGTTTCGACAAAGAGACGGCGCAATTCGTGCAAGAAGCCCGGCATCCTGCGTTGGACTTCAAGATGTTGACTTACATCAACTCGGTCGAAGAATCCAAAGCTTTGAATGATCGCAAAGAGCCGATGGTGATCATCTCTGCCTCAGGCATGGCAGAAACTGGACGCATCCTGCATCATCTGAAAAACAATATTGAGAATCCGAAAAACACGATTTGTATCGTTTCGTGGCAGGCGCCGGATACGCTCGGCCGTCGCCTCGCGGATCGCGAAAAACAAGTCCGCATTTTTGGTGAGCCATACGATGTTCGCGCTGAGGTTGCTACGATTGGCGGGCTGTCCGGTCATGCGGGACAGGATTTGCTGACGAAATATGCGCTGGGTGTGAAAGATCAAGTTAAGCAGATTTTCCTTGTCCACGGCGAGCCAAAGCCAGCCGCCGCCTTGCAGGAAAAGCTCAAAGAGAATCATCTTGACCAAACACATTATCCCGATTTGCATGAGAGTGTGGAGATTTAAGTTATAATTTCGCCCGCACAAAAATTGGAGAGGTGCCAGAGTGGTTGAATGGGACGGTCTCGAAAACCGTTGTGGTCCTTGTGGCCACCGAGGGTTCGAATCCCTCCCTCTCCGCTGTAGAAATTTTCGAAGGGGTGGAACAAGCTAAAGCGGGGATTGATCTTGTAAAGCAAACTGTCTTAATTGGAACTTTTTCTTCTGCTTATCTAGAGCGCGCAGAGGCTTTTTCAGATGTTTGGGGTCTACTTTTTAATGGTAAGATTCCATCCTCTTATGCAAATAAACCTCGCCCTCGCCCAAATTTGCACCAAGCTTGGAGATGTCCAGGCGAATCTCGACAAACACCTCAGCCTGATCGCGGATGCAAAAAGACAGAACACCGACTTGATCGTTTTTCCCGAACTATCCCTGACGGGATATGTTTTACAAGACTTGGTGGCCTCTGTTGCCCATCGTCCACTCGAAGATGATCCCGTTTTCAAGCCTCTCCTGAAAGCCAGTCGCGATCTGGACATTGCGGTTGGTTTCGTGGACGAGGATAGTCGCCACCGCTTTTTCATTGCCTCCGCCTACCTCTCCGGCGGACGCGTTCTCCATGTTCACCATAAAGTATATCTGCCCACATACGGCCTGTTCGACGAAGGCCGTTTCTTTGCTTGGGGGGATTCGGTGCGCGCCTTCGATACGCGCTTTGGTCGTATGGGGATGCTGATCTGTGAAGACTTCTGGCATGCTTCGCCGCCATATTTGCTTTGGTTGGACGGCGCGGATATTTTCCTGCTTTCTTCGGCTTCACCCGGCCGTGGACTGAACGATAAGGAAAAACTCGAATCGGCGCGTTGGGTGGAGCGTGTCACCAAAGCATACGCCAGCATGTTCACATCTTTCGTGGCGCATGCCAACCGCGTGGGCTATGAAGACGGCCTGCACTTTTGGGGCGGTGTGACTGTTTTTGATCCGAATGGCGAAGAGATCGTACACGGCCCGTACAATGAAGAGGTGCTGGTTTTTGCAGAGTTGGATTTGAATCAATTGCGGCGGACGCGTTCGCGCCTACCGCTTTTGCGCGACGAGCGTACTGGCTTGGTGCAAAACGAATTGAACAGGCTTTTATCCCGTGGTTAATGTCAATTTGATGATCAATACAGAACTGGCCCGCACGATCCTGACCGGTTTTATCCGCAGTGAAGTGACTCGTGTTGGTTATTCTCACGCGATCGTTGGCCTGTCCGGTGGCATCGATTCGGCGTTGGCTTGTGCATTGGCCGCCGAAGCACTCGGACCTCAGAATGTGTTGGCCATCCGTATGCCGTACAAAACTTCCTCGCCCGATTCGCTGGAACATGCCGAATTGTTGGCGAAACAGCTTGGGGTCCAGTGTGAGACGATAGAGATTACCGATGTCGTCGAGCCGTTCATCCGCCGCGATCCGGAAATATCCAAACAACGCAAAGGCAATCTCATGGCGCGGGCGCGTATGATCGTGTTGTATGATCGCTCGGAAGTATTCAAGGGATTGGTCATCGGTACGAGTAATAAGACCGAGATTTTGTTGGGATATAGCACATTGTTTGGCGACTCGGCCAGCGCGATTAATCCGTTGGGCGATTTGTATAAGACTCAGCTTCGGCAACTTTCGCGCGATATTGGCATTCCATCTGTTATCGTGGACAAAGCACCGTCCGCCGATTTATGGGCCGGGCAGACGGATGAGAACGAGCTTGGCTTTACATACGAAGAAGTGGATAAGCTTCTTTATCTTTTAGTGGATCAGCGTTATAGCCCGCAGGAATGTATCGAAGCTGGTTTCGATGATAAATTCGTGGGCGCGGTTGTTTCCCGCATTCGCCGTTTCCAATTCAAACGCATGATGCCGCCGATTGCCAAACTCAGCAATCGCACCATCGGTTACGATTTTCTCTATCTGCGTGATTGGGGAACTTAGGCAGATAAGTCGCTTGTTGTAAAAAGGGCGTTTGTTTTTTGTTTGTTATCCAAAAGGATATAAGCAAGGATGTTTCATATTCCGCCTGCTTTCAGGCATCGTAATTTTGTATTGATTTGGGTTGGTTTGATTATTTCGCAAGTTGGCTCGCAGATGCAGCAATGGGCTTTGTTTTGGCATATCAGTCAACTGAGCAAAGACCCGATCGCGGTGAGTATTATTGGTGGCGTTCGCTTTGTGGCCGTGTTGGCTTTTTCCATGGTCGGTGGACTGGCGGCGGATCGATATAACCGGCGCGCGATTCTATTCATCACGCAGACGATTGCCATGTTGGTGGCGTTTGCGCTTGGTTTCCTGACTTTGTTTGGGCGCATCCAGCTTTGGCATATTTACACGTTGACGGCGGTCCAGGCCGCGGCCATGGCGTTTGATTTGCCCGCCCGTCAATCTCTTGTCCCGAATCTGGTCCCTCGGCGGGATTTACCAAGCGCCTTCTCGTTGCAGTCCATTGCGTTCAGTATGGGCGCAATTGCAGGTCCGGCATTGAGCGGCATTGTGATTGGTTACATGGGCCAGGCCTATGCTTACATTATCAACGCGGTTACGTTTTTGGCAGTGATTGTGGCCTTGATTTTGATGGGACAGGTCAATCAAGAAAAGAGCGTAACGGTCGAAGGTGTGAGAGCCGCGCTGGCTGATATGCAAGCTGGTATTCATTTCATCCTGAGTCAGAAATTGATTCTCTCCAGCATGATTCTGGATTTCTGTGCAACATTCTTCGCTTCTGCAGATACATTGCTTCCGTATTTTTCGCAGAATGTACTTCACGTGGGAGAGATCGCGTATGGCTGGCTGGCAGCCGCCCAGTCGATTGGCGCGGTGACGGTCGGGTTGGTTATTTCGCAATTTAACAATATTCGCCGTCAGGGGCAATTGTTGCTCGGCGCCGTGATCGTATTTGGTTTTGCGACCATCCTGTTTGGTGCTTCGCGTTTGTACGCGATCATCTTTTTCGCTCTGGCGCTATCTGGCGCGGCGGATTCGGTCAGTACGATCATTCGCAATACGATCCGTCAGTTGAACACACCGGATGTAATGCGTGGGCGCATGACCGGCGTGAATCAAATTTTCTTTATGGGTGGGCCACAATTGGGTGAGATCGAAGCGGGCGCTATTGCACAGGGCTTTGGTGTGCCGTTTGCCATTCTCAGCGGGGGAGTCGGCACGATATTAATCGCTTTGTTTATTGCCACTAAATGGCTGGTTTTACTCCGCTATAACGGAGATGAACCGATGGCTGCAACCGCGACGGCAGACTAGCGTTTGGAATACGTCAACCCTACAAAATTCTTAAAAAGAGCTTTTGGGTGTTGACTTGGCCCTTGAATCTGGCTATACTGACGACATGCGAATAGTTGGTAACAAAGTTTCCGTTTGAAACGAAGGCACGCGGTGTTCCCGTGTGCCTTTTTGTTTATCTTCTTGAGAAAAGGAGAAATGGACAATGGACTATGGTTTGATCGGAAAACTTGAGAAAGCCAAGCGCTATGCAGAGGAACCGAAACGATTCCGCTTCAACACCTTTGATTTGACCTTCCACGGCGATAACAACGATCATCACGTTAGTTTCAGGGATGGGGCCTTCACTTGTGATTGTGAGTTCTTCCTCACCCACAAACGCTGCGGACATACTATGGCGCTCGAAATCCTGCTCAAGGATATGATCCCCGAATCCATTCAGGCATCATAGAAGGAAAGCTGAAAGTCAAAGCTGCCTCCCGGGAATCGGGAGGCAGTTCTTATTTAATCTTAAAACTTTTCGAGTAAAATCTTCGCCATGTCTTCTAAATTTACACGACGCGACTTTCTAAAGCTCAGCGGTTTGAGCGCGGCCAGTCTCGCGTTTTCGCCTTCTCTTTCTCGTCAGTTTGCTAGTTTTGATGACAGCACTATTGTGCGCGTAGCCACTGCGTCTGTTAGTGTATATGGACAACCTTCGGATAAGAGCAACATCGTTACGACTTGGTATCGAGATGACCTCCTTCATGTGTACGAAGAAGTCACAGCGGAGGAGCCAAAGCTAAATCCTGTTTGGTATCGGGTGTGGGGCGGATATGTTTGGCGTGGACGCTTGCAGGCGGTCAAGAATATTCTGAATGTTCCGCCCGATTCGATTCCAGATAGTCAGCGGCTCTTGGCAAAGGTGACCGTTCCGTTCACGCAGCCGTGGCGTTACACAAAGACATATGGCTGGCAGATGCTTAATTTCCGCCTTTACTACGAATCAGTTCATTGGATTATGGCGATTGATGAAGGTCCGGATGGTCAGCCGTGGTATCGCATCTTCGACGATTTAATCGGATACCCTTACCATGTTTCAGCTGAACATCTTAGGTTGATTTCTCCTGAAGAGATTGAGCCTATTAGTCCGGAAGTGCCGTGGGATCAGAAACGCATCGAAGTGAATCTGACAACGCAAGTGTTGACCGCGTACGAATATGACAAGATCGTTTTTCAAACCAATATTTCTTCTGGGATTCCCTATGGTGGGACCAGCACACCGGTTGGAAAACATAATATTGATCCAAAGACTCCTTCCAAGCACATGGGGAATGGCAACCTCTTCGCGGGCGCGGACGATTACGAGTTGCCCGGCGTGCCGTGGACAAGTTTCTTCACTGACGCTGGGCACGCCTTTCATGGGACCTACTGGCATCAAAATTTTGGTACACCGATGAGTCACGGTTGTGTGAACATGCGCACAGAGGAAGCCAGGTGGATTTTCCGTTGGTCTCGTCCAACGTATGATGTGACCACATTACTGGAAGCAGATAGTAAACTTGATATTCACGGCAACGGAACAGCCGTTGAGATTCATTACTAATGCCATCACTTACTTGGCCCGGCAAACATCTTGCGAACATTGCGCCTGCTTCTCTGAAGCTTGATTCGATTCTATATCCGCAGGGATGCGGTTATCCAAATTCGAGACCGGAAAATCGTTTGATCTTTGGGGACAATTTAAGTGTGATGGCGGCCCTGTTGCCTGAATATGAGGGCCGCATTAACTTAATCTATGCGGACCCGCCGTTTTTTACGAATCGCAAATACCCTGCACGGATTGGCCGAGATGAAGACTCTCGTAAGCCGGCGGAGTGGCGGCTTGCAGAGGGTTATCCCGATCATTGGTCGAACTTGGATTCCTATCTTGATTTTTTGTATCAGCGTCTCGCACTGATGAAACGCCTGCTCGCGTCGAATGGGACTCTTTATCTGCACCTCGATTGGCATGCCGATGCGTACGCGCGCTTGATATTGGATGAGTTGTTTGGTGCTGAGAATCTTTTAAATGAGATTATTTGGGCCTATCACGGTCCATCTCCCATTCGCCGCGCGTTCAATCGTAAGCACGATACGATTCTGGCCTACGTCAAAAGTAATGAGTACACATTCAATGCGGATGCAGTACGCGCACCGTACAATCCCAACACGGTTAATACTTTCAAATCTTCGCCGAAGGCGGGCTTTGGCAAGGTGCCGGATTTGGAACGCGGCAAGGTTCCTGAAGATTGGTGGTA
>DATKNJ010000169.1:0-7243 GCA_035541395.1 Anaerolineales bacterium | reverse complement strand
TGCGCGAAAGCAGTACATCGTGTTCCAGTTGACTTTCACGCTTCTGGCCAATCAGCGTCAGGCGTGAGCGCACGTTGACCGTTTCGCCTTTTTCATCCATCAGGCCGTCTTCTCGGAAGCGCAGATAGCCTTGTGCGGTATCGTCGAAGGAGAAATAGTTATCGAATTGACGATAATGTTTGAAAGCGGTGATCTCGATTTCAGGCCGCTTCAAAGCTTGGACCACGCGGTCTGGTTCCGTTACCTTGACTTTGGTTTGCACCTCGAAGGATTCCTCCTCACGCGAGCCGCCGAGAGCGATCAACTTCGACAACACCGATTGTTCGCGTTCGATCAGGAACGAGTCGATTTTGCGGGCGACATCCTGTGCCTGCGCAAGCAATTCTTCCTCTTGGAGAGTCAATAATTTGTAATCGCGCATCAGCCATTTGCCGTTGACCATCACATCGGTCACGTCTGTGGATTTAGCCGCGTACACAATCTGCGCGTACGCGTTGTTCGGATCGCGGCGGAATTTCGGCGAATTGTGCGCGGGGCTGACGTTCAGGAGAATCAAGTCGGCGCGTTTGCCAACTTCGAGTGAACCGGTGATCTGCCCGAGATGCAGCGCCTGCGCGCCGAGCCGCGTTGCCATGGTCAGCGCGGTTTGTGCGGGGACCGCGGTTGGGTCGTTGGAAACAGCTTTGGCCACGAAAGAAGCGAGTCGCACTTCCTCGAACATGTCGAGGTCGTTGTTCGATGCCGGGCCGTCGGTGCCGATGCCCACATTCAATCCGGCTTCCAACATTTTTTGAATGGGCGCAAATCCAGAGGCAAGTTTCAAATTGGAAGATGGGTTGTGCGAGACACCCGCGCCGTGATTCTTGAGCGTGCGGATTTCGCCCGCGTCCACATGGACACAATGTGCCGCGATCACTTTGGCTTCAAACAACCCCTGTTTTTTGACATACGGCACGACTGGCATGTTCTGCTCGTTGCGCATGTTCTCCACTTCAAACGCAGTTTCGGAAATGTGAATGTGCAAAGGCACATCGAACTCTTTGGCGAGCAGGGCGGTATCGTGCAGAATTTCCGGTGTGGTGGTGTACGGCGCATGCGGCGCAACCGCGGGAACGATCAATGGATGATCCTTCCAGGTTTTGATGAACTCGCGCGCCATCGCAAATGAATCTTCGTATGCGGCCGCGTCCGGCGCGGGGAACTTCATCACGGTTTGCCCGCAGACTGCGCGCATGCCTGCATCGGCGGCAGCGCGCGCCACATCTTCTTCAAAGTAGTACATATCGTTAAAGGTGGTCACGCCGCTGCGAATTTGTTCCACGCAAGCCAACAGCGTGCCGAGACGCACGAATTCCGGCGAGACGAACTCGCGCTCGACCGGCATCATATATCCCATCAGCCATACGTCGAGGCGTAAGTCGTCGGCCAGACCGCGCAACAACGTCATTGGTACGTGCGTATGCGCGTTGACCAACCCGGGCATCAATACTTTGCCATCGCAATCTATCACTTCTTTTGCGCTATATTCTTTTTTGATCTCGGCTTCCGGGCCAATTGCGATGATGCTATCTCCGGTCACGGCCAGCGCGCCGGGAAGATATTGAGTTAGTTTTTCATCCATTGTCAAGACAAGTGCGTTGATGAGTAATGTATCAACGGTTTGTGTCATTCGCTCTCCTTTTTAATTGCCATTTTCGATTCGATGTTTGATGAGTTCAATTCGCCTGGCACTTACTTTTGAAAATGCAGCAGCACGTTCAATACTTTCAAGTTGACACTGTAATCTGTTTTCTCGTGTGTGGATAATTCCATATCCACTGCGGCAATGCCGCGTGAAGCAGCGTAGTCAGCCAATGTGCCATTATAGACACAGCCCGTGTTGATCGGCGGAAATGGATAATCGCTAACTTTCGCGATGGCTTGGGCGAGGCGGACAGAATTTGGATCCCAAGGTGTGCCGCCGGGGAAGATGCCCAATGCAGCACTATGATAACTGATGAGAGCATCAATGTTATGAAAATTGAGGAAGTTCATCATTGTCCGCGTTTCCGGTTCAGACCCCGGACCTGTTCCGCTGGTCGTGGGAGCCTGGTCAAAGCAGCCCGTGCGATCCCATGTCGCGGTCCAGTTGACGGGAAAGTTGCGGTTTAAGTCTACACCATGATCGTTGACGCGGCCATCAATTCCATGGTCGCGGGCATCGCCATCCGGGTTGAGGTCGCGCAGCACGTATAGCGTCACATCCGATGGAATGACATCGGGATTGTTGTTGATATAGTCCATCAGCTGATCGGCCAATGCAATGGTGTTCCACTCATATCCGCCGTGGATGCCCGCAACGATCATGCGTTGTTTTGGACCCTGTCCAAACGTATAGACCTCGATGGGCCTGCCGGAGACTGAGTATCCAATAACACCGGACTGGACTCCGAGGAGCACAAATGGTGTGGGCGAGTCAACTACGATTTCTGTTGAATGTGGATTGGGTGTGATGGTTGGCAGGTTGTAGCGCGTGGGGATGGATGTGATCGTTGGATAAATCGTTCCAACCGGATCGGCTTGCGGCGCGGCTAACGCAGATTGATGAAACCAGTATATGAAAAATACGATTAATAAAGCGAAAATCCCCGCCGCGTTCAAGCCCCAGACGAGCAAGACGATGGCGGAGGTTTTCTTTTTGTGGACAGACATTCTAATCTATTCGGTTGCTTCGGCTTCCAGCCGAAGCATGTTGAGCCCGTTATTGAAAGCCCAGCGAGCCAGATTGCGCGGGTGACCGCCGTATGTCATTTGAAGAGTCTTGGAGCCGCGCGGGGTGATCACCGCGACTTCGGCCATCATCTTATCTTCGAAAGCTGCAATGCCGAGAGCGGAATTGGCCGGATAGCGCGTTAGGGCGGCTTTCAGCACATTGGTCAACGCGCCAGGTTCAAGTTCCGGAAATGAGACGAGTTGCGGCAGCAGACGTTGCATCGAGTTGGTCAGGCCATGTTCCACGCAAGTCAAAATCCATCCGCGATGTTCCACTGCTTTCAAAGTTACTTCATCCAATCGATCATCGTCTACGCCGAAGACGACATTTTTCAAACGCTCCCGAATCGTGGCTTCGACTCCTGCGATCATTTGGTCGGCTTCTGTTTCGGTTTTGGCTTTGGCTGCCAGACGAATATCCACCACGCCGTTATGTGCAGCCAGACCGACCGTGGGATTGGCGAGCAGTTCGAAGTCACCGACTTGTTCGTCAATGGCGCCTTCGCCCATGCCTGATGTATGCAGGACTCGGACTTTGATGATATCGCTCAACTCATAACGTTTTTGCAGATACGGAATGACCGACTCGTGGAGTAAAAACTCCATCTCTTTCGGAACGCCGGGCAGAGAGATAACCGCGTTACGTTCGGTCTCGACGATGAAAGCCGGCGCGGTGCCAACAGGATTCGAAATAGCCAGCGCGCCGCGCGGGACGTAAGCCTGCCGCTTCTGATTCTCAGAAGGAGCGCGGCCATAACGCGCGATGGTCGCGATAACCTGCTGCCAAAGCTCCTCACGAAACTCGGTCTCGACTCCAACCGCGCGTGCGACTGCTTCGCGAGTCGGATCGTCCACTGTTGGGCCAAGCCCGCCTGTGGTAATGACAATTTCTGCACGTTCCATTGAATTGTGAATAGCGTTTGCGATTCGTTCGACGTTATCGCCAATCGTAACAGTGCGATATAAATCCACGCCCAATCCGCGCAGGGCTTGCGCGATGTGACGGGTATTTGTATCTACGATCTCGCCGAGCAGGATTTCAGTGCCGATTGTGATGATTTCTGCGGAGGTCATAAGTGTTATGCAAAGTTATGGGTAAATAGGAACGAAATTTCCGTCTTGGATTTGGAAGATTTCGATATTAGGCGTGGCGCAATCACCGGTGTTTGAACAGGTGATCGGGCCGCTGAGTCCATTGGCATTGCGTACATTATAGATCGAATCGCGTAATGCCTGGAGTTGGATAAACGTGCTATCGTCATTGGAGGAAGCAGGGACGGCTGCTTCTTCGATCGCGGTAAAGAGCGTGAGGGCCGCGTCATACGCTTGCAAGTGATATGCTGCGATGGGGTCTTCACCATAAGCGGCTTTATATTTTGCAATGAAGTCTTGCGACTCGTTCACTTGCGCTGGCCCAGAAATGTACATGCCTTCTGAAGTCGCAGCGGCTTTCTGCGCGAAGTCTTTGCTCAAGAGACCGTCCGAGGCAATCAGCGCGCTGGTGATCCCTGCTTTGGCTATGCTCTCGGTAATTGCAACGCCTTCTTCTGTATACACCGGGTAATACAAAACATCTGTATGAAGCTTGGCAATCCAATCCATTTTGGCAGTCAGATCTTCGCCGCTTTTGATTTGAACGGTCCCGAGGCAAGTTCCTCCCAATTGCACAAAGTTCTCACAGGCGGCAGCTTGCAATTCTTGAGAATACGCAGTTCCATCGTTGAAGGTTGTCATCGAACGAGCGCCTAGTACAGTGTAAGCGAAATTTGCTACGGCTTTGCCTTGTGCCTTATCATTGTAAATAGTGCGGAAGAAACCAGCCTGATGTTCGCTTGCATCCGTTAAGGAAGGCGCTGTACTGGAGGGGGAGATGAGTACTTTCTTCGCATCGGTCAAAATTTTGGCGGCTGCTACAGATGCGCTCGAGCAAGTCGCACCGATAACACCGACGATCTGCGGATCGGCCGCGATTTGTTCTGCTCCTTTCTCGCCGCCGTCTGCACTGCATTGATCGTCCACTTTGACCAATTCGATGGGATGGCCGAAAAGTTCCTGTTTTTCCGCGATGGCAATTTCCACGCCGCGCAAGGCGTCGACTCCGTACGGGCTGTCTGGACCATTCAAAGTCAGAAGCGCAGCGACCTTAATCGGTGCCTTGTTTGCAATGGTCACGCAACCTAAAGAGTCTTTGCAAACGAACTTTTGGGCGATGCAGGCCGATAGGAGCAGGCTAAGTGCGAGGCATAGATTGATTAAATGCAAAGCGTTTTTCTTCACGTCCGCCTCCGCGAAATTTCTTGAGCTACATTTTACTTTGAATTAGTCAGTGTTCCTTAAGTTGAAATGATAGTGTAAAGTGAAAGACCGGTTTTTAGTCCGAAAATGGTCCCTAAATTTGCTCAGTTAGGTTCGTAGAGCTTATAAACCAATCATTTTGGGATCGATTTCTTCCCGCGAGCTCTCCATAATACTGTCAAGTAGAGCACGATGCCAAAGTCGAAGTAATTTGTGCCGCGAATATTTGGTACCATGCCGATGTACGTGTTTGGCGGCCAAATGAATGCCAGCAAGGCAAAAAATTGCGGAACGAGGATTTTGTCGTATAGATATATCAGGCTGGTTCCTAGGATTGTGCCGCTCACGCTACCCGCACCGCCTAGAATAACCATAGCCAGCATTAGCGAAGAGATATCGAAGGATGTAAGCGTTGGGTCAATATAGGTGAAAGTGCTGGCGTATAATGCTCCGCCGACTCCTGCCATAGCCGAACTGAGGATGAAAGCCAGGAAGCGGTATCGCCAGGCGTTGATGCCAGATGATTCCGCTGCAGTTTCATCTTCAGAAGAAGCAATCCAAGCTCGCCCTGTACGAGAAGCTATCAATCGCCCAGTCACCAAAGCACCAAGCAGGACAAAGAGTAGAACGAGATAATATTGTGCGGATGGAGCTGTTATCGTTAGCCCAAAAAGATGCGGCGGCGGTAGAACACTGAGCCCACCTGCACCGCCAGTCAAGTCGCCACCGTTCGTGATTGCATCGCCAGCCAATAATCCTAACGCTAGAGTTGCCACGGCGAGGTAATCACCGCGCAGCCGTCCAGCCATGGCGCCCTTAAGCGCACCAAACAAAGCGGCAGTCAACGCGCTGATAAAGAGAACAATAGTGAAATCAAGTTGTGGAAAAACGATAATGCCGTAGCGATTGGTGAGAATCGCTGCAGTATACGCGCCAATTGCGAAGCTCAAGGCATAGCCGAGGTCGAGTACTCCTGACAGGCCGAGAAGGATGTTCAGACCCAATGTTAGTAAGATAAATATTCCAAGACCGCGCAGGAAGATGTTATCGATTGGGCCCAAGAGAGGGGTGGCTAGCGGCAGGAAAAGCAATATCACAGATAAAGCGATCAACCAGCGCCGCGGACCTCGACCGGATGTGGGAGCGGTTAGCACTACGGAATCGCGGATTTCTGATTCGACCAAACCGTCATCGCTGCTCATTAATCCGCCACGCCGCCAAACGAGAATCGCAGTTAGTAAGGCAAGCAACAGTACGGGTGTCCAGCTGGCAGCGAGAAAATAATCGCTGAATGAACCTACGATGCCAAGAATAATCCCGCTAGCCATCGCACCAGTTGGGCTTCCCACTCCTCCCATGAGTGCTGCTGCAAAGGCAATTAAGCCGCTTTCCTGGCCCGCCTGCCCAAATGGCCGAGAGTAATAAAGTGCAAAGACGAATGCTGCCGCGCCAGCCAGACCACCGCCCAGAGCAAAAGCGCGTCGGATCGCACCGTTCTGATTCACGCCAACAATTTGTGCCAGTTCCTCGTTTTGTGCCACCGCTCGCACAGAACGCCCGAGGCGTGTATGTTGCAGGATCAGCGTTGTAACAACAACAAACAAAAGACCCACTACCAGCACAAAGAGATCTGAATATTGGAATACAACCTTGCCGTGTAATAAATTGCCAGTCGGTAGAAAATTTGGGATGCCATCGGTGGGAACTTCGTTCAGCCCTGGTACGCTGCGATGTTCACCGCGCACAAATGATCTTTGGAAGGTGCGCCATATCAAGGAAGCCTGATACAGGATAAATGATAGCCCCAAGGATGCAATTAGTGGCGCGAGTTTTGAACGCCCGCGGAAAGGCCGGAAGGCTAATGCCTCCACGCCCACACTAAGCAATGCGCCCAATAAAATTGCACCGAAGAACACCAACGTCAATATTAGCACGCGGCTGGTGGCTGACGAGTTAAGGTTCAGGCCAATCACATTGATTGTGGATGTGACGAAGACAGTTGTCAGCGCAAAGACATCACCATGCGCTAAATTCAGTGTACGAACCGTGCTGTAGATTACTGTGACGCCGATAGCATTGAGTGCCAGTATGACGCCATTGATGAGGCCAAAGATTAACAGTTGAAAGATCAAACTGTTGCACTCGACATTGGGTCCGCACCATGAGCTAGTCACAGGCGCCACTTGTGCAGAAGTGA
>DATKNJ010000168.1:0-11290 GCA_035541395.1 Anaerolineales bacterium | reverse complement strand
GACTAATTCGTACAGGGAAACTCTCATCGTTAATGAGAAGATTGCTAGAAATTTGTTTGCCAGTGGTTGTATTGTTCCCCGAAATTATTTGATAGAAATTTTGTAAATCTAGTTGATTTTTGATGTGAGCATCAATTTTATATCCTGCCTGCGAATTGCATGTTTTACAAGTTAACAATAGTCCTGTGCCTCTCATGCTTTGAGGGGGAACATCTTCAAGGGTCAATTCTCCATTCTTGGCAGATTCCTTTGGATAATGTTTTCCGCAAATTGGACATAAATACAATTGCTCTTTGCTTCCTAATATTTTTGATGCAAATGGAGCACAAACAAGAAATATTGCTAATCTTTTGGCTTTGTTTGATTTATTTGGCATATATTTGAAGTCCAATGGTTTGTGTTAATTGCGATGGGAAGGGCGGAGGCTCACTGTCTTCGCCGAAATCGTTTAAGGCCAAGTATAAGCCAGTCTAGAAATGAGAATCTCCAACGTTAATGCTAAGGCTTTTTCAAATGCCATTCGGTGGCTCCTTCATAAGCTTGTGCGGCGCGCAGCAATTTGGCTTCCGCCCAATGCGCGCTCACCAGTTGCAAACCGATTGGCAAATTATTTTTTGTGAATCCACACGGCATCGAGAGCGCGGGCAATCCGCTTAAGTTGAACGGCGCGGTAAAGCGCGTCAGACGGCGCGCTTGCTCGACCGCGTCGTTGCCTTCGATGGGCGGCGCTGGAATCGGCGTGGACGGCAAAAGCAACACATCATATTGATTCAGAAGTCGCTCGCCTCTGCGCCGCGCCTCCACTTGAGTCCGCCGCGCGAGGATATACTCGCTGGAAGTAAATCCCGCACCCGTTTCCAACCGCTGACGGACATCCGCGCCGAACATCTCGGGTTGTTCATTCAGTCGATCACGATGTACCGCCGCGCCATCGGCTTGAGTCATCAACGAGTTGGCCAGCGCGGCTTCGCGCAGCCATTGGACTTCGACTTTCTCTACGCGCGCGCCTAATGAAGTGAATGCCTCTGCCGCGGTATTGACCGCGCTTAAAACTTCAGTATCCGCTTCATCGATGAAATCTCCAACCGCCAGAGCGATCTTCCAATCTTTAATACCTTCATCGATGCGAGTCAAATAATCGTCCACAGCGATATTAACCGAAGCGGGATCATCGTCATCATAACCGGCCATCACTTGCAGAAGCAAAGCCGCGTCGCGCACACATTTGGTCAACGGCCCGGCGTGATCGAGATTCCATGAAAGCGGGAAAATGCCGCGCAGACTCACGCGTCCGTAGGTGGGTTTGAGTCCTACGACTCCGCACAACGAAGCCGGGATGCGAATCGAGCCGCCAGTGTCGGTACCGAACGCGGCCAAGGCCATATCGCTGGCTACCGCGGCCGCGCTGCCGCCGGATGAGCCGCCGGTCACGCGCGCGGTATCCCACGGATTGTGGCAAGTGCCATAATGCGGATTCACGTTGGTCACGCCCAACGCGATCTCGTGCGTATTCGTCTTGCCCAAGACAACCGCGCCCGCTTCTTTGAGTTTCTTGACCACAACCGCATCTTTGCTAGGGATAAAATCCGCGAAGAATTTGGTGCCGATGGTAGTCCGCAATCCTTCGGTTTCATATAAATCTTTGAGCGCGATGGGCAGGCCATACAACGGCGCGTTGCTTAATGTTGGATCAGGGAATTGTGGCTCGGCAACTGTGATGAACGCGTTGATCTTCGGGTTGAGTTGCTCAATTTGACGGAGACAAGCCTCGGTCAGGGTTTGAGGCGAGAGTTCTCCACTTTTAATTTTTTCGCGGGCTTGAGTCAGAGTAAGAGAGACGGCGTTGTCCATCTCCCGATTATATCTGCGACGCGAGTTAATTTTCGTTTAATGGCTTGCATTATAATATCGGCGACCTGCGGGCCTGCCCGCCGGAGAAGGAGACTGAATGAAAAAAGTTTTGCATAGGACGGCGTTTGTCGTCCTTGCCGTGACGTTTCTGCTGGGAGCTTGCGTGCCGACCCCGACTCCTGCTCCTTTGCCGACGTCCACCTCGCTTCCAGCCACACCTCTGCCTGCTACCGAACCCCCGACTGCCACCGCCACCGCGACTCTGGTTCCGATTCCGTTGGCCGGTGTGCAAGCTGGAACCACGATGAAGTGGATCGATACTTCGGTATTGTCTTATATTCCACAAGGCGAGTTCGCGATGGGCGCGGGCACCTCGGATACGCCAACGCATACGGTCGCGTTGGATGGATTCTGGATTCAACAAACGAGTGTTACAAATGGAATGTACGCGCAATGTGTGGCGACTGGTCAGTGCACGCCTCCTACACAGGAATTGGGGACGCCCAATTACACCATCGCCGATTACAACAGTTATCCTGTGGTGGGCGTGACGTGGGATCAGGCCAACACGTATTGCTCATGGATTCAAGGCAGTCTGCCAACTGAAGCACAATGGGAATACGCGGCGCGCGGCAACACGAGCAGCACCTATCCGTGGGGCAATGATGGCGCGGCTTGCGATTACTTGAACTTCGGTGGCTGTATCGGTCACACCACGGATGTCACGGAGTACACGAGCGGCCGTACTCCCTTTGGTTTATTCGATATGGCTGGCAACGTTTTTGAATGGGTAAAGGATTGGTACGATCCGGCCTATTACAACAACTCTCCCAGTCAGAATCCAACCGGACCCGATTCGGGAACCCAACGCGTAATCCGCGGCAGCAGCTTCGAGACGGATACAGATCAAGCTGCTTCATCACTGCGCCATTTTGCCTCGCCTACGTATCACAGTCGTGATCTCGGTTTCCGTTGCGTTGTGACTCAACCCAAGCCGTTGGCGCCATTCTGTCAATTGGGCGCGTATATCCCGAGCGTTTCGTCTCTCACGCAGGGACAGCAATGTCAGTTGCCGGACGCGGTCATACGCGGCCAATATTGTTCTGGCGGCGATAGTTTCGTCACGCTCAATATTTCGGAAGGCGCGGTGTATCAACTCAATCGCAAAGACTATGACTGCACCGAAGCGATTGTGGATGGCAAACGCCTGTTGACTTGTAAAGGCCCCAAATATACCGAAACGACTGCGGACATCACGGTCTGCAACGCGGCCTGTTCAAATGCCGCCAGTCAAACCACACAGACTCCGGTTTGCGATCCGGGTTATACGCTGGATGCTAATACAGGCGAATGTGTTTACTCGCCGATTTCGTCGGATGTTAGTGTAGCCGGATGTCCGGTCGGATATAAGTTAATTGATCAGGGTGGACAGAAGAGTTGTGCATTGGCACCCGGCGTGGATGGCTCATGCCCGACCGGTTTATATTTCGACACGCAATACAACGCCTGTGTTCCGCCCAGCGGAATTGCCCAAGCGCCATATGGAATCAATAATCCGGGTTTGGCAGCGCAAACTTTCCAGGGATGCGCGGCAGGCTATCAATATGATTCAACGAACCAGTGCTGTCAGGCTTCGACCAACACGGCCTATCCGGCTTGCCCCGCCGGCACAACATACGATTCAACGCTCAAAGCTTGCGAGCCGTCTCAAATCCGACTCAGCGGCACGGGCTGTGTAACGGTTTCTGCGACTACGTTGAAATGCAGTCAACCGGTGGATATATGCAGCAAGATCACTATCGAAGCGGTATGTCGCCGTAATGCGTATGCCTGCGATTGGAATGATAAGACCGGTGTCTGTCAGTTGAAGAAGTAAGTTGTCAATTGCGTTAAAAAATCTGGCGCGGAACCCAATTGGGGTCCGCGCCAGATGCGTTTAATCGATCAGCTGTTCGTGTTAATTTCTAAAGCCGGCTTCGTTCTCGGCCAGCGTAATAGCCTCTTCAAAGATGGTCAGGCCTTCATCTACTTCGCTTTTTGAAATGCTGAGGGGCGGCGCGATGCGGATGACAGACTCGCCGCAGCCAAGCGTCAGCAAACCGCGTTCGAATGCCAAATCGACCACGCGATGTGAAACTTCTTCGGCGGGTTCTTTTGATTCGCGGTTCTTTACAAATTCCACGCCGATCATCAAACCGAGTCCGCGCACATCGCCAATGGATGGATGCCGCGCCTGGATTTCCTGCAAAGCATCCAACGTGTATTGGCCTACTTCCTTTGCATTCTCAAGATATTGAGTTTCGAGCAATTCTATGGTCGCCAGCGCGGCCGCGCACGAAATGGGATTGCCGCCATACGTATTGCCGTGCGAGCCTTTCTCCCAATCCATAATCTCGCGGCGGGCGATGCACGCGCCGAGCGGCATGCCGGAAGCGATTCCTTTGGCCGCAGTCACGATATCAGGCTCGATTCCAAAATGTTCGATAGCCCACCATTTTCCGGTGCGGCCCATGCCGGATTGCACTTCGTCCACGATCAACAAAATATCGTACTTGTCGCACAGTTGTCGCAAAGCCGGATAAAAGCCCGCAGGCGGAATAATGTATCCACCTTCGCCTTGAATGGTTTCAACCAAAATTCCGGCCACTTCTTCCGGTGGCAAAATGTGATCGAGAATTTGATCTTCGATATATCGCACCACAGTTTGACCATCATCTTCACCCGCGCGTCGTTCCAGAATTGGGCGATATGGATTCGGATACGGCGCGTGCAGCACACCGTTCATCAGCGGATAGAAGCCTTTGTGATATTTTGGTTTGCTGGCGGTGAATGTCACTGCGCCCATGGTACGTCCGTGGAACGCGCCGGTAAATCCAATGAAATTGCTCCGCCCGGTGTGATAGCGCGCCAGCTTGATGGCCGTCTCGACCGCCTCTGTTCCGGAGTTAGTCATAAACGAAATTCCATAATCATCGAACGGCGCGATCTCAGCCAACTTTTCGCCGAGTTGAATCCATTTTTCGTGATAAAAATCTGATGAGATGTGAATAAACTGGTCAGCTTGATCTTTGATTGCTTGCACAACTTTCGGATGCGCGTGTCCTGTGGAGGCCACCGCGATCCCTGCCATAAAATCCAGGAAGCGATTGCCGTCCACATCCCAAACTTCGGTGCCTTTGCCGTGATCCATCACAAATGGGTAGCCGCGCGGATACGAAGGCGAGATCACCGCCGAATCGCGTTTGATTAGAGCGCGTGCCTTAGGCCCCGGCAAGTTCATCGGTTCCATATTTGAATTCCTTTCTTGAATTTTTGGAGAGAAAATTAGCGGATGAAATGATCCGCGTCACATTCGATCTTGAATCTGCTGCCGTTATCGAAGCAGATTCATCCCCCCTCGCGTTTTTCCTACGCGGCCCTTCAGGGCGGATCCTCTTCCGAAAGGCGCGCCAATGCCAACGCGCCCAACAAGCCGGCATCATCACCCAGTGCGGCTTTGGTGAACTCCAAATTTTCTAGATAGCGCGGATGAATCACGCGCTTCTTCAAACTCGCTTCGAACGGCTTGAATAACAAATCCCCAACTTGTGAAACGCCTCCGCCGAAAATGACCACAGACGGATCGAAGATATGCAAATAATTCGACACTGCAACGCCGAGATATTCTCCCGCGCGTGCAAAGGCTGCGCGAGCCAACTCGTCACCTTCGAGAGCCGCGGCGGCTACTTGTTGGGCAGATAGTTTCGGATCCGCGTGAAGTGAAGATGTTCGCCCCGCGGCCAACTGTTCATTCACATAACGCGCGATGGCCGGGCCAGAGGCAAACGCTTCGAGATGTCCCGGATGGCCACATCCGCATAATGGACCGTCTGGATCTATGGTGACGTGCCCGAGTTCGGCAGCCATGCCATGATAGCCTTGGAGCAGGTGGCCGTTTGTGATTACACCACCGCCAATGCCTGTGCTGATGGTGAGATAAAGTACATCGTTGTGACCTTTGCCCGCGCCGTATTTCCACTCACCGAGCGCGGCCAGGTTCGCGTCGTTGTCGATATGAACCGGAACGTTGAAGTGTTTGTTCAACTTTGCGGCCAATGGAAAATCTTTCCACTCGGGAATGTTAGGAGTGGAAAGAATGACACCTTGATGTGGGTCGAGCGGGCCTGGTGAGGCTAGCCCAATACCTGCGACCTCGTCCTTTTTAGGCCAAACGGCCTCAATAGTTTGAACAAGTCGGTCAAATACCCCAGGCTCTAAGGCCTTTGATTTATTGCGTTGGTGATGGGTTGGGGAAGTACTGTTTGGTTCATAAGTGGCAGCGCGAATGTGCGTTCCGCCGATATCTACTGCAACGATGAGGCTCATGTCGCAATTATAATCGAGGCGGCCTCTGCTTGTGGCGGGTTGTGTAGATGGTTTCGACCAGCGCTTAACGGAATCCCAATCCTTTGATTGACGATTCAATTAAGGACTGCTAGACTTGTTTTTATGAAGAGAATGCCAACAGAGAACAACAAAATGTTGGAACAATTGCGTCTTTTTTTTCGTTGGTTCAAGCCTGGGTTGGGCGTAAAACGCTGGCTTTTGATGATTCTTGGAGGTGTTACACTTCTTGGCCTTGGCTTGGGTATTTTATTAATAGATCTTTATCGCACCGAAGCGTCAAATCCAACTCTGCTGACGGTTCTTTCTGATGCCGCCTTGCAATTTATGCCGCGCGGGTTGCGCGTGGTTGTCTTTGGTGTTTTTGGGGTTGGATTGATTTCCTTTGGTATTTGGGAACTTAACCGTTCACTACTCAAGCCGTTTATGCGTCCCGGCCACACCGTCGTGGAAGAGATCGCGGAGTTTCGCCATCTGCAGCAAGGCCCGCGCGTCGTCGCAATTGGCGGCGGGCATGGCCTCTCGACGTTATTGCGCGGTCTCAAGGAACATACGCATAATATTACTGCTGTGGTTACAGTCGCGGATGATGGTGGCTCATCGGGACGTCTGCGCGAGAGTTTTGGCATCTTGCCGCCGGGTGATATTCGCAACTGCCTGGCGGCGCTTTCCAATGACGAAGCTTTGCTCACTCAGCTTTTTCAATATCGCTTCAGTGGCGCATCCGGTTTGGAAGGACATTCATTCGGTAATTTATTCATCACTGCTTTGAGTGACATCACCGGCAGCTTCGAGGAGGCGGTTGGCGAGTCGGGGCGTGTGCTGTCGGTGCATGGACGCGTGCTGCCATCTACACTTCGGAATGTTCGGCTTGTGGCGGATCTGCAGTTGCCGGATGTGGTCAATGAGGTCCGTATAGAAGGGGAGAGTCGTATTCCGAAAGCTGCGGGACGCGTCCGGCGCTTGTGGCTGGAGCCGAATGACGCGCCGGCTTTTCCTCCGGTTTTGCAAGCAATTCTCTCGGCAGATATGATCGTGGTTGGCCCTGGTAGTTTGTACACCAGCCTCCTTCCGAATCTGCTTGTGATGGATGTGTTGGCCGCCATGCGCGCCACGCGCGCGGTCAAGATCTTTGTATGTAATATCGCGGCACAAGCGGGCGAAACGGATTCTTATAGTTGCTACGATCATCTTCACGCGTTGGAAGAACATATCGGAGAGGATATGTTTGACGTTGTCGTTTGCAATGACAATTACGAAAAGCGCCTCGCACATGACGTTCAGTGGGTCCGCGCCGATGATCAAACTCTCAGCGACATGCGCGCCTACACTGCAGATTTGGTCGACTCGGAATATCCATGGCGGCATGACGCGACCAAGCTTTCTCAAACGCTGATGAATCTTTATTACGAACGTACCGGGCCGCTGAGTTAAATCACTATCTAACAGTGCTATAATTCACAAAATAGTTGTCTCAACAATCGTCGTATGATAGAATAGTGTAAAATTTCACAATACAATATTTCATTTAGGAGAAATAACATGACCGTCAAAGTTGGCATCAATGGGTTCGGTCGCATTGGCCGTCAGGTTCTTAAGGCGATTCGCGATTATTACCCCAAAGATCTCGAAGTCGTAGCCTTCAACGACATCGGCGATATGAAGACGATGGCGCATCTGCTCAAGTATGATTCAACCTATGGCCGCTTCAACGGTACCGTTGAAGTTGCGGGTGACAGCCTGTTGATCGATGGCGAGAAGGTCAAAGTATTTAAAGAAACTGACCCGGCTGCCATCCCGTGGAAAGATTTGGGCGTGGAAATTGTGATCGAGTCCACTGGCCTGTTCACCATCAAGGAAGATGGCGTTAACAAGAAGGGCAAGACTGTCAAAGGCGCTGTCAATCACATCACCGCTGGTGGCGCTAAAAAAGTGATCATCTCAGCTCCCGCCGAAGGCGAAGACTTAACTGTGGTGTTGGGCGTCAATGAAGATAAATATGATTCTTCCAAGCACCATGTTGTTTCCAATGCTTCCTGCACCACGAACTGCTTGGCTCCAGCCGCCAAGGTTGTGCATGACAATTACACCATCAAGCGCGCTTTCATGACCACGGTGCACTCGTACACCAATGACCAGAAAGTGCTTGATCTGCCGCATTCCGATCTGCGCCGCGCTCGCGCTGCTGGTTTGAATATTATCCCCACTACCACCGGCGCTGCCAAGGCTATTGCTCTGGTTATCCCTGATCTGAAGGGCAAGTTCGATGGTTATTCCTTACGCGTTCCAACTCCTACCGTCTCTGTGGTTGACTTTACTGCCGAGATCGAGAAGGAAATTACCACTGAAGAACTGCGCCAGGCTTTCCGCGATGCTGCCAAGACTCCGAAACTCAAGGGCATTCTCGAAGCAGTTGATGAACCTCTGGTCAGCATGGACTTCAAGGGCAGCTCCTACAGTTCTTCTGTTGACTTACCCTTCACTTCTGTCTTGGGCAAGGAAAAGAGCAGCTTCATCAAGGTCGTGACTTGGTACGATAACGAATGGGGTTACTCCTGCCGTACTGCAGACCTCACCGCGATGATCGCCAAGAAACTCTAAAATATTTGATAGGGTCGGCTCTGAGCCGACCCTATTTCAACTGTGGGTAAATCCATGAACAAGAAAACTGTCAAAGATATCGATCTCAAAGGGAAGCGCGTGCTCATGCGCGTGGATTTCAACGTGCCGATGGCCGATGGAAAAGTTACTGATGACAAACGCATCAAGGCCTCTTTGCCAACGATTCAATATGTATTGGATCAAGGCGCGTCCGTGATTTTGATGAGTCACCTCGGCCGTCCGAAGGGTGGGCCGGATCCTGAGTTTAGTTTGAAAGCCGCAGCCGATGTGTTGGCCGGATTGTTGGGCAAACCGGTTCAGATGGCGCCGGATTGTGTAGGGCCTGAAGTGGAAAAGATGGCGAAGGCCCTTAAGCCCGGTGATGTATTGATGCTTGAAAATACACGCTTCCATGCGGGCGAAGAGAAAAACGATCTCGAGCTTGCGAAGCAAATGGCCGCGCTTGGGGAAGTATATGTTAATGACGCGTTTGGTTCTGCGCATCGCGCTCATTCCTCGACCGAAGGTGTGGCGCGCTTCCTCCCGGCTGTCTCCGGCTTTTTGATGGAACAGGAACTGGAATATCTTGGCCGTGCCACTTCCAATCCGGAGCGACCATATATCGCGATCCTTGGCGGCGCCAAGATCAGCGATAAGATTGCGGTGGTGGAAAACCTGCTGGCGAAATGCGACAAGCTTATTATCGGCGGCGGTATGGCGAACACATTCCTGGCAGCGAAAGGCTATAACATGCAAGATAGCCTTGTCGAAGCAAGTTCAGTGGAAACAGCCAAGTCGATCATGGGCAAGGCCGGCGATAAGTTAATTCTGCCGGTGGACGCGGTCATCGCCGACAAATTCGATGCGGAAGCCAATTCGCGCGTGGTCGATGTGGACAAAGTCCCTGCAGGCTGGCGCGTGATGGATGTTGGGCCGAAAACGCTTGAGCTATATAAGAGCGCGTTGAGCGGAGCCAAGCTTGTAGTCTGGAATGGACCGGTGGGCGTTTTCGAAATGCCGAAGTTTGCTGAGGGGACGTTTGCAGTTGCACGTCTGTTGGCTGCTTCCGGTGCAACGACTGTGATCGGTGGTGGCGATAGCGCCAGCGCGGTCAAGAAGGCCGGCGTTGCCAAGCAGATGACTCATGTTTCGACAGGTGGCGGCGCGTCGTTGGAGTTCCTCGAAGGAAAAGAATTGCCCGGCGTGGCGGCGTTGCTCGATAAGTAAATCGAATTTTGAATAGGAAGAATGGAGCAGGGATCATAGCGGTCCCTGCTCTTTTTTTCTTGTATAATCTTGCGACTTCGCAAAGGATTTCATTTGAACTTGGAGGTTTAATGGAAGCTCAGCCTGTTGATTCTCAACCCGGAAAGAATAATCGAACCGTTGTCATTGTCGCTATTGTAATTGTGGTGCTGCTTTGCTGTTGTATCGTTCTGGCTGTTGCCGCTTTCTTCGGTTTGAAAAGTTTTCAAGCCAATCATTTGTTACAACCCAATGTTCCAACGCTGGTGCCGGGTTCCGGCGTGGGAAATCCGCCACAGGGTGGTTTGACGGATAATATCTTGCGTAATGATACATGGCAATATGTCAGCGCGGCAGCGAGTGCGTTTAGTTGCAATGGAGATGGCAGCCAATCTTCCATCGATGTGACGCAACAGCCGGACTCCGGCGGAGTCTGGGTTGAGAGATGGACGGTGGCATGTCAGGGCGGCGGAGAAGAAGCGTTTGACGTCACCTTCACGCCATCTTCGGGCGGCGGCACGGATTTTGTCATCAAGCACGTTCAGTAAAGTGTGATTCATAAATTTGGACACGAGCGAAACCCGATCGCTCGTGTCTTTGCTTAAAGGCATTGCCAATAGGGTTGATGTGTTTTCAAGTACAATAGGGGCGAGTATGGTGTTAGAGGAATTATGACATTCAACATGGGTGAAAACGTCGGGCCGTACCGCATTGTGGAGCAGTTGGGTCAGGGCGGCATGGCAACTGTTTATAAGGCGTATCACGCTGCTTTGGATCGTTATGTAGCGTTGAAAGTATTACACCCCGCATTCAGCGAAGATAAAACATTCGAACTGCGTTTTCAGCGTGAAGCGCGCGTGGTGGCCAAACTGGAACACCCGCATATTGTGCCGGTTTATGATTATGCCGAGCATGAGCATCGCCCTTATTTGGTGATGAAATTTATCGAGGGGGAGACGTTGAAAGCCCGACTCAGCCGAGGGCCGTTATCTTCAGATGAGATTCAAAGAGTGGTTGATTCAGTTGGTTCGGCGTTGGCGTATGCACATAAGCAGGGCATTTTGCATCGCGATATTAAACCGTCGAACGTGTTGATTGCCACTGATGGCACAATGTATCTGGCGGACTTTGGTTTGGCGCGCATTGCGCAAGCAGGCGAATCGACTCTTTCCTCTGACTCAATCATGGGCACGCCGCAATATATTTCGCC
>DATKNJ010000167.1:0-26094 GCA_035541395.1 Anaerolineales bacterium | reverse complement strand
TGGCGCGTGACCCGCGTCGTCTCGAAGGCCGCGCCTGGTTCTGGGATGTGGAGGTTTTCCCCGGCGATGTGATGGACCCGCCAACCCTCGCGCTCGCGCTCGAGGGCGTCGGGACCGCGTATTATCTCATTCACAATATGACTAGAGGCCGCGGCTATACCGCGGTCGAAGTGAACGGCGCGCAGCACTTCGCCGACGCGGCAGAACGCGCGGGTGTGGAACACATCATCTATCTCGGCGGGTTGGCCGATCCGCACGCGAAGATCGCCGCGCACATGCGTTCACGCATCGAGACCGGTGAAACACTTCGCCGCGGCCGCGTGCCCGTCACAGAATTTCGCGCCGGGGTCATTTTAGGGCCGGGCAGCATTTCGTTCGAGATGATTCGCTTCATGACGGAATTGATGCCGATTGTGATGGGTCCCTCATGGCTTAAAAATAAATCCCAGCCCATTGCCGCGCAGAACGTGTTCGATTATCTTTTGGCCGCGTTGGAGAATCCGAACGGCCGCGGCGGCATCTTTGAGATCGGCGGCGAGGATGTGATGACGTATGAGAGTCTGATGCTCGAATATGCGCGCCTGCGTGGACTCCAGCGAAAGACTCTCAAGCTTCCATACATTCCATTGTGGTTTATGGCCGCTGGCGTTGGTTTGGTGACGCCGGTTTCAGAAAGAATCGCGTACGCGTTGATCGATGGCCTGCGCAGTGACAGTGTTGTGCGAGAAGTTAGCGCGCGGAAAGTATTCGCGAAAGTTAAGCTGATCGATTATCAAGATGCAATCAATTCATCTTTAGCTCAACTTCATCCAAGTCGAATCGAGCCGGTTTGGACGGATGGTCAACATACTTCGATCAGCCTCAAGCATGAAGGCTTCTTCATTGACTATCGTCGCTTCTATGTCAATGCCGCGCCGGAAAGAGTCTTTCAAGTTATCACTTCCCTCGGCCACAACCATGATTGGTTATTTGCAAACTGGTTATGGAGATTACGCGGCCGGATCGATCATCTCCTTTCACCGCGAAAACGTGAAGAGATAAAAACA
This sequence comes from Anaerolineales bacterium, assembly GCA_035541395.1. Lineage (GTDB taxonomy): Bacteria > Chloroflexota > Anaerolineae > Anaerolineales > Villigracilaceae > JACPVF01. The sequence goes on along the minus strand of DATKNJ010000167.1, from coordinate 25,048 downwards.
AAAAACTTTGAGACTTTGAGTCCTGGTGACTTTGTGGCTAACCCCAACAACCAACTTGACTTTTATCGCGTCGAGGTCATCGAACCGAATCATCTTCTGTTGTATTCCGAACTCAAAGCACCCGGCGAAGGTTGGATGGAATGGCGCGTTGAATCAAAAGAGAATGACGCATTGCTCACACAAACTGCTTACTTCGCGCCGCGCGGCCTTCCGGGATTCTTATATTGGTATCTGTTATATCCATTTCACACTTTTATCTTTCGCGGATTGATTCGCGCCATCGCGCGTAAGGCACAAAGAAATTCGACTCTGTGACTCTGCGTCTCCGTGGCGAATTTTATCGGTGGTACAATCATCTCAATTAAATACGACCCAACGCGGCGAAGCCGGTGTGAATCCGGCACTGTCCCGCAACTGTGAAGTTAGTTAGATAGTCGAATAGTTTAGTAGTTTTATAGTTTCAGCAACTATAAAGCCAGCGAACTAACAACTACTCAACCAACCAAGTCAGGTCGCCCGCCTCGGTCGGTTCTACCACGCTCTCGCGGAAAGGAGGTGGAGGACGGCCCGTTCGGATTGCCTCTCCTACCTCCCCTGTCCTCATACGGCAGGGGATTTTGATTCAACCATTTATTAGGAGTAACCATGTTTCGTAAGTTAACTTTGACTCTATTGACTCTTGGCCTCTTGTTGACAGCTTGCGCTCCGGTCACGCCCGCGCCTGTCTCTGTTCCAACACATCCCGCGGTGGCCGAAGCGTCAACCGCCACCGCCGCGCCCGCGGGTATTCACCTTACGGATGGACTCGGCCGTGACGTGAATCTGTCTGGCCCCGCGCAGCGTGTGGTTTCGCTTGCGCCCTCGAACACGGAAATTCTCTTCGCTATTGGCGCGGGATCGCAAGTCGTTGGGCGGGATCACTTGTCAGATTATCCCGATGTCGCGAAATCGGTAACAGACATCGGGTCCACGTATGAGGCGTTGAACACCGAACAGATTGTTTCGCTAAAGCCTGATCTTGTGTTGGCCGCCGAGGTCAACACGCCCGAACAAGTCAAATCGCTCGAAGATTTGGGACTCACCGTTTATTATCTCAAGAATCCGGCCACGCTCGAGGAGATGTATCACAACCTCGAAATCGTCGCGCAACTCACAGGACACGCGAGCGAAGCCGCGTCGTTGATCGATTCACTCAAGGAGCGCGTCGCCGCGGTAGATGCCAAGATCGCGCCGATCAATTCACGTCCCAGCGTCTTTTATGAATTGGACGCGACCGACCCGGCCAAACCATATACCGCGGGGAAGGATACATTCATCACTCTGCTGATCGAACGCGCGGGCGGCCACAACATCGCCGCGGATTTGGAGAGTTATCCGCAATTGAGTCTCGAGCAGATCGTTGCATCAAACCCGGATTTCATTATTCTCGGCGACGCGGCCTATGGCACAACGCCCGAATCGGTGGCCGCGCGTCCGGGCTGGTCGAACTTGAATGCGGTGAAGAATCATCGCGTGGTGGCATTCGATGATAATTTGGTCAGTCGCCCCGGCCCGCGCCTGGTGGACGCCCTGGAAACGCTGGCGAAGTTGTTGCATCCCGGATTGTTCCAATGATCGCGTGGGGGCGAGCCCCTGCTCGCCCCTACATAAAATATGAAATTTCGTCCGTATCTTATTTCCCTGCTTGCGTTGATTGTTGCGATTCTCCTCAGCCTCGCAATTGGTTCCGTTTTCATTTCTCCCGCGGATATATGGCGCACGTTGATCGGCGCGACTCACAACGAAACCTTTCGCACCATTTTGTGGGATATCCGTCTGCCGCGCACCGCGCTGATGGCATTGGTGGGTGCAGCATTGGCGGGAAGTGGCGCAGCCTATCAGGGCCTCTTCCGTAATCCGCTGGCCGATCCGTATCTCATTGGTGTGGCTTCCGGCGCGGCGCTTGGCGCGGTGTTGGCTCTTTCCGTGCATTGGCCATATAGCGCACTTGGACTGTTGGCCGTTCCGCTCTCTGCATTCCTCGCCAGCTTGTTGACTGTTTATCTGGTGTATCAATTTGCTCGCGTGGGACGAAGCGTTCCAACCACGAATTTGATTCTGGCCGGTGTGGCGATCTCCTCATTCGCTACTTCCCTGACCTCTTTCCTGATGTTGCATTCGACCGGCGAAGTCCGCCGCGCCTTGAGTTGGTTATTGGGCGGCGTGAGCTTGGTCGGTTGGGATGTGACGCTGGCGTTGATTCCTTATTTGCTTATTGGGTTGGTCGTTTTGATTCTCAACGGGTACGCGTTGAACTTGCTTCAGTTCGGCGATGAGCAGGCCTTGCAAATGGGGCTGGATGTGCGCCGCGCGCGTCTGATCATCATTGCCGCGGCCTCGATGGTGGCTGCCGCGGCTGTTTCGTTCGCGGGCATCATCGGCTTTGTAGGGCTGATCGTGCCGCACGTGATCCGCTTGTGGTGGGGTGTGGACTATCGCCGTTTGATTCCGTTGAGTATCTTTGGTGGCGCGACTCTTTTGTTAGTGGCAGATGTGTTGTCGCGTATTGTCTTGGCGCCGCAGGAATTGCCAGTGGGTATCGTGACCGCGCTGGCTGGCGCGCCATTCTTTGTATGGATTCTGCGGCGCGCTAAGAATCAAGGATTTTGGTGAGGCGTTTATGAATATCATCATCCATGAACTCAGTGAGCAAAACATTCAAGTAGTGAATCGTTTTGATAATACTTTCCTCATCAATTCGAAATTGATTCTACGCGTTGAAAGTGGGATGATTAGTTATGAGGTAGTCGATGTGCCTCCGTATGAAAAAATTTATCCATACGATGAAATCGATCCTCATTCGTATTTAAACAATCCGGAGCGAACCATCTTCTTTGCGTATGCTGATAACGAGCCAGCTGGGCAAATTCGTTTGAAGAAGAACTGGAATGAATACGCGTACATCGAAGATCTTGTGGTCGATATTCATCATCGTCGGTTGGGCATCGGCCGCGCGTTGGTTTTACGTGCCATCGAATGGGCGGGAAAAAAGAATTTTCCCGGCATGATGTTGGAAACACAAAACAATAATGCCGCAGCCTGTCGTCTTTATGATAGTTGTGGCTTTGAGTTCGGCGGCTTCGACCAATTTTTATATAAAGGTTTGAATCCTGCCACTGAAGAAGTTGCATTGTATTGGTATTATTTTTTCAAGTAGGTCATGATGTTAAAGATTCAAGATTTATCTGTGGCTTATGGCCCGCGCGTGATTCTGAACGATATCAATCTCGAAGTTGATTCTGGTGAAATCGTGGCTTTAATCGGTCCGAACGGCGCGGGCAAATCCACGTTGATTCGTGCAGTCAGTGGCGTGATCCCGACTCAAAATGGAACCATCCGCACCAACGGCGACGATTTCCACGCGCTGGCGCCTATACAACGCGCGCGTTATGTGGCAACCGTTCCTCAGGCTGTTTCGCTTCCGCCCGCTTTCACCGTGTGGGAGACAGTCCTGATGGGACGCACACCGTATCTCGGTTTTCTTGGTCACGCATCAAGCGCGGACGAGGAGTTGGCGCGCACTGCATTGACTCGAGTCCACGCTTTGGAGTTGACCGAGCGCCGCGTCGGCGAATTATCTGGTGGTGAAGCGCAACGCGTGTTGTTAGCGCGCGCTTTGTGTCAATCCACGCCGATCATGTTACTCGACGAACCTACGGCACATTTGGATTTGCAATATCAAGTGAGCTTGTTGGAACTGGTTCGCGAATTGGCCCACACAGGAAAATTAGCCGTATTGATTGCACTGCACGATCTCAATCTTGCGGCGCGCGTCGCAGACAGGATCGCGCTGATGGTGGCTGGGCAGCTCAAGGCGGTCGGCTCGACGCGGGAAGTCTTGCAATCGGAATTGATCTCAGAGGCCTATCACTGGCCGGTGCAAGTCGTCGAACATCCGCTGACAGGTGGTCCGCTGATATTGCCGGACTGAGAAATAACCAGGCAGTGTAAAATTACGGGGAATGCTATGACTATTCGGGAATATTTGCTTTCTGATGCTGGCACTTCGCGCGGCGCAATGTTTCTCAAGATTCTTTTTCGTATTGGAATCATTGCTTCGATTTTGTGGATTGCCTATTTCATCTTTGAGACAATTACAACGCCTTACCCGATTGAATATCGCGAAGGCGTATCACAAGTGATGGCGCAGATTTTCCTGAAGGGTGGAAATCCGTTTACTCTCGAATATCAGCCATTGGCAATGAACAATTATGGAATTGTTTACGATCTGGTAGTGTACCCGTTTGCAGCTTTATTCGGAAATACGCTGGCTGTTCATCGAAGCGTGACTTTCCTTTTTTTGCTTTCCACTTTTCTGCTCATTTTCAAGAGAGTTTCCAAAGATAACAAGGATCTTTATTTTACCTTGGCATGCAGCACCATCATTCTTATTTCACTAACTGGACGGGATGGGCTTGGTGCTTTCCCTTCAGCCGCGGGTGTGTTTTTGTTTTTGGCTGCTACGTTGATTCCCTTTGATCGTTCATTTGATGACAGGGGACTTTTGATAAGTGCATTGATTGGTGTAATAGCATATTATACGAAGCCGTATTTTGTGCTCTCGTTTGGAATTGTCGCAAGTTATGTGTTTTTGTTTATATCAAAGAAAAAAGGCCTGTTATATACGCTAGTCTTTGCTTTGATCTTTGGCGTTTTCTATTTTTTCATTCGTCAGGTTTTCTCCCTTTATTTTATCGATACGTTTTTGGGGAACATCGTTAATGCCACCAGGTCTTTGGGCCATCTTTACGCACAGTTGATTGAATTGGCAAAAGAATTTTTCCCCGTCATTGTTTTGGCTTTTGGATTTCTCTTTCTACGAGTAAACAATCTCAAATCAGCACACGTTTCGGAAGAGTCTCGGCCACTTGTCAATATCCTTTCCTTTGATCAGCCATGGTTCTCCATACAATTTGATTATTATTTTTATTTTCTCCTTTGTTCCACTTTGGCGTTTGTTTTTGTACTTGGCCTTCATATTGGTGCCAACATGCTTTATGCCTACCAGCTCATGGTTCCCCCATTTTGTCTCTGGCTGTTCCAAAAGATTAATCCTGGGACTCGTTTGGGATTGATTTCGATACCTTTGATTTTGCTCAACTTTGTTCTTTTGGTGTTTGTCTTATTGAATCCGAATTTCTTATCGGAAAAGAATTCGCAGGAATGGGCCAGACTCTATAACTATGTCAACGACTCGACGCATATTTTGAATTCTCCAGTTATCACCTCAGCGATCGTCGAGCGCGGGACGCTGCCTGTTGATTCAGGCCAGACAGAATATTATTATCGTTTCGATCCTTATCCTCACGATAAATTTCTTGGCCCGGATTACGATATCATTAAGAGTAATGGAAGGAAATATAAGGACGGAATCATTGATTCGGTAAAAAACGTTAAATACGATAAAGTAATCCTGTCCAAAGGGGAGTTGCTAAGCGATTGGAAATATGCTTTTGTTTATGGTGATCTGATTCAGCATTACCAATTAACAGATACTTTTGCAGTGGATATGCCGCAAGTCGATCAGAAGTGGACAGTTGAAGTTTGGGAACCGATTCGTCGATGAAGGTCAGCGCAAATATTTAGGAGACGCAAGTCAGGGGGTAATCAAGAGGGATTCTTCATTGTGTCGGCGATGTTTTATAATTAGTGCAATGTGTATGGAGGAAATGAAAAAACGAATTCCCAATGCAGAAGATAAATATCCAATCGAGATAGGTTTGGTGGATGAGAAGACCAATTGTTTAGTGCGTTGGCCGGGCTATCCACATATTTTCGAAAATCAGGGTTGGGATATGTGGAAACGCGAGCCGAATGGGCACATATGCAAGGAATTATGCTACGCATGTTGCTGACAGGTAAATTTCGGACGCGCCGCTGGTACTGCCCAAACCCACGGCTGGCGAGTGACGAAGGAAGAACGAAGGAAGAACGAAGGATGAACGAGGGGAGGATATAGCCAAGATATGGCCAGGATATAGCCACCATATAGACATCCTGGAACGCGGCCGGGGGATGAGGGTACCCGGGGTGGAATGAGCCACCAGTGTTGCCAGAGGCGCAGAAATAAAATCCAATGGCCCACTTTTTCGTTGGATTTTGCGACCTCGGCTATAATAGATTTTAATTAAGTTTGTCGTGAGGGGTTTTGCCATGGCTGAGAATAACCAAAAAAATTGGGCGACGCCGAAAATCCTCTCTGATTCGCCGCTGCGCGAAACGGATGTTGCCCGTTTTCATTTTGACCAGTTTGCCGTCACGCTGGCGCGCCTGATCTCGGACCCAACCACGCGCACACCGTTGAGCATTGGCATCAGCGGCAAGTGGGGATCGGGCAAAACCACATTATTGCAACGCGTGAAAAAATTGCTCGATGAACTGGATGGGAAGAGAAAGCCCTCTTTTGCCAATGAAGGGGAAACCGCGAAAAGTTTTCGCAGATGCAGAACCGTCTGGTTCGACGCGTGGAAATACAACGACGAAGATGAGTTGCTGGTGGCGCTGGTGCGCGTCATCCTCAACACGATGGGGCAGGGAAATCTGGGCGAGCAGTTATGGAGCGAGATTCTCGATCCCACCGCGCCGCGCTATGACGTTCTGGCCACTTTTTTGAACATGTTTAAACTTAGTTTTGGGGGTGTGGAAATTGGCATTGACTTGAATAAATATAAAACCGAAACTCCATTTGCCGCGCATACGGCGTTCTTCGACCATTTCAATTCCTCCTTTGAAGAACTCCTGGCGCGCTGGGTGCATGGAAAGGGCGACTTCAGAAAGATCGATGAACGCAAAGGCGCACTGGTCGTGTTCATCGACGACCTGGACCGCTGCCTGCCGGAAAAGGTTGTGCAGGTGCTGGAAGCGGTGAAACTTTTTCTCGATAAGGAAGGCTGTGTATTCGTTTTGGGCGCCGACACCGATATCGTGCAGGAGGCGGTCATCAAGCATTACAACGATGCGGGGGTCAAGGCCGAAAATATCGGCGATTACATCGAGAAGTTGATCCAACTGCGCTTTGCCCTGCCGCCCATTCCCGAAGAGGACATGAACGCGTACGTGAAGGAGCAGGTGGAGGACGCCGCGCTGGTGGAACACTGGAAGATCATCACGGCGGGCGCGGAAGCCAACCCGCGCAAAGTGAAAACCTTTTTGAACGACCTGCGCCTGCGCTGGGCGATGTGGCAGAATACGGGACAGGCAGGCGGCGTGAACTTCGATGACTTTGTGCGCTGGGAAGTGCTGATGCGCGCTGCGCCCAAATTCCGCACGAGGGTTTATGGCATCACGGATGCCCAACTGCGGCACGGATTGGTGGAGAACGCCTTCAAGATGGCGGGCGGAGACGAGACCGCCGCCGCCAGCTTTAAGGAGGATGTCAACCAGCAGATGCGCGAGATTTTGAAGATCATCCTGCCAGACAAGGATCGCTTTACACTAAATGTAGTCAGCCGGTTGATGTATGTGGTTGCGCCGCCAGTAATGGAAGCGCCTGTGCCTAAAGAAGCGGAAAAGATCGTCGAAGAAGAAAAGCAAAAGCCAATTCGCGGGAAGGTTGAAATCGTTGAAGCAGAAGACGTGTTGCGCGCTGAAGGCAAAGTGCCCCGCGCCGGTGCCCAAACCTGGGCCGACCTTCCTTTTGTGTTCGTTCCCAAAGGCAAGTTCCTGATGGGCTCGCGCAAAGATAACAAATTGGCCTCCGAGGATGAGAGGGAACAGCACACGGTTGAGATCGCGCAGGATTACTGGATCGGTCAATTCCCGGTCACCAACGCGCAATTTGCCAAATTCATCGAAGCCGCAAAATACCAGACGCTGGCCGAGGAAGAAGGCGGCTGGACAGGTAGTGAATTTAAGAAAGGTTTTGACTGGCGTCATCCATTGGGACCCAAAGATTCCTTCGAGAAGAAGCTCGATCATCCCGTCGTGCAGGTCAACTGGCATGAGGCGCTGGCTTTCTGTAATTGGCTCAATCAGCAGGGTGCGCAATTGCCGAAAGGATACACATTTCGATTGCCGACCGAAGCCGAATGGGAGAAGGCCGCACGCGGCGAATACGGCAACGAATGGCCGTGGGGCAATGAGTTCGATGCAAACAAATGCAATTCGGAAGAAGGAAAAAAAGGCGGGACAACACCTGTCGGCGCTTATTCTCCCGCAGGCGACAGTCCTTACAGTGCGGCGGATATGGTTGGTAATGTGTGGGAGTGGACACAAAGCTTTTGGGGCTCTGATCGTATGAGTCCCAAATTCAAATATCCGTATAGAGCGAATGATGGCCGCGAAGATGTTAAGGCTGGTAATGATGTTCTCCGCGTGGCGCGCGGCGGCTCGTTCCTCTCTGACTTCAGGCTCGCGCGCTGTGCGTCCCGCGGCAGGCTCTACCCTCTGTATCGTTATCACTCTCGGGGTTTTCGTGTGGTGGTTGCTCCCATCTCTCTCTAACTCTGCTCTCTGAATCTCTGTTTTCTGGATTCTGTGGGGGCTGGTCGAAACAACCACGCGGCGGATCGTTCCTCAATAACAACAGGAACGCGCGCTGTGCGTACCGCAACAGGAACAACCCTCAGAATCGAAATCACAATCAGGGTTTTCGTGTGGTGGTTGCTCACGCCTCTCTGTAAAGATACTTGTTCTGCCGGAAATTCTGCGCGTTGAACGCCCTGGCGCCTTAGATGCGCAGACGAGGCACCCAACGAGAGAGATGGCCGACCACGCTCCTGGCTGACCTTATCCATCGCCTCTCTCCCAAAAGGAGAGGGGAGGAAGGAAGGTCGGGCAAATATAAAAGAGACCTGCCGCCCAGGATCACGAATCCCCGCGGCAGGTCAATTTAACAGCTTGACTTGCTTTTGGCAGACGCGTATAATCCTCGCCATTCAGAAGTAGTAAGCGATTGATCACCTGATAGAGAAGGATGTGAACGGTGGAAGCATCCGCAGGGAGACAGCGCCGAAGTCGTCTGAGAACTCTGACGAAGAAAGCCAACCGATCAGTGGCAAGTAGACCGTTCACGGGAGCGCACCGTTACAGCGCAGGCTGATGAACACGTCGGCCACAGAGTGTGTCGTTTTTATCCGCGAAGAACGCGAAGTTCACGAATGGAAAGAACGATGAAATGAGGTGGTACCGCGGAGCAGGCGCTTCGTCCTCAGGTTGGACGAGGCGTTTTTATTTTAAATATGTCATTGCGAGACCCGCAGGGTCGAAGCAATGACATGAGGAGAACGAATGACCAAAGAATTACCAAAAGCCTACGACTTCAAGTCCACTGAGGCACGCGTGTACGCGATGTGGGAAAAAGGTGGATACTTCAAACCGTGGAACGATCCGAACCAACCGGATTTCGATCCCACAGTCGAGCCGTTTGTGATCTCCATTCCACCGCCGAACGTAACCGGCGAATTGCACATTGGTCACGCCATGTTCGTCAGCATCGAAGACTTGATGATTCGTTATCATCGCATGAAGGGTTATTCCACGTTATGGGTGCCGGGCACCGATCATGCCGGGATCGCCACGCAACTCATGGTGGAACGCGATTTGCTCAAGAACGAGGAAGTGACGCGTGAAGAAATTGGGCGCGAAGAATTTATCAAACGGACTTGGGAGTGGAAACGCAAATACGGCGGCATGATCACGAATCAGATTCGGCGACTCGGCGCCTCCTGCGATTGGGAGCGCGAACGCTTCACTCTCGACGACGGGCTGTCGCGCGCAGTGCGAGAAGCGTTTGTTACCCTCTATGAAAAAGGACTCATCTATCGCGGCCCGCGCCTGATCAACTGGTCGCCGGGACTCAAAACGGCCGTCTCGGATTTGGAAGTGGAATATAGCGAAGAGCAAGCCACATTATATTATTTCAAATATAAACTGAAAGATTCGGATGAGTTCATTCCCGTCGCGACGATTCGTCCAGAGACGATCCTCGGTGATACCGCGGTGGCCGTTCATCCCAATGATGATCGTTATAAGAAATATATTGGCAAAACCGTCATCGTGCCGATGATGGGACGCGAGATTCCCGTCATCGCGGATGAATATGTGAGCATGGAATTCGGCACGGGCGCGTTGAAGATCACGCCCGGTCACGACCCGAATGATTACGATATCGCGCAACGACACCATTTGCCGGTCATATCGGTGTTGGATGAGGCGGCGCGCATCAATGAAAACGGCGGCCAGTACAAAGGTCAGGATCGATTCGACGCGCGCAAAAATCTATGGGCTGATATGAAAAAGGCCGGCCTTGTCATCAAGACTGAGCCGTATCTGACGACCATTCCGCGTTCACAACGCGGCGGCGAAATCGTCGAGCCAATGATCTCCACTCAATGGTTCGTGAAGATCGAACCGCTGGCAAAGGCCGCGCTCGAAGCCGTGCGAGATGGCCGCATCAAGATCGTGCCGGAACGTTTTGAAAAAGTGTATTTCAACTGGCTTGAGAATATCAAGGATTGGTGTATCAGCCGTCAGTTGTGGTGGGGACATCGCATCCCGGTTTGGTATTGCCCGAACGGGCATATGACTGTAGCACGCGAAGATCCGATTCAATGTGCGGCCTGCGGCGCGAAAGAGCTTCATCAGGATGAAGACGTGTTGGATACCTGGTTCTCTTCGGGCTTGTGGCCGTTCTCGACTCTTGGCTGGCCGGATGAAACTCCCGATTACAAATATTTCTATCCGACCTCTTACATGGAAACTGGCTACGATATTTTATTTTTCTGGGTGGCGCGCATGATCATGAGCGGACTCGAATACACTGGCAAGGCTCCGTTCCATACGGTGTATCTGCACGGGCTTGTGCGTGATGAGATGGGACAGAAAATATCAAAGACAAAAGGGAATGTTGTTGATCCGTTGATTCTCATGGACGAATTTGGCACAGATGCTTTGCGTTTTACCATTCTGGTGGGTTCGACGCCCGGCAATGATACAAACGTCGGCCCCAAAAAAGTGGAAGCCAATCGCAACTTCGCCAATAAGCTATGGAATGTGGGACGGTTTGTGATCAATGCAATTGACTCGCTTCAAACCGCACCTCAGCTTGGCGACTATACCTTAGCCGACTCGTGGATTTGGGCGCGGCTGCAGCAGCTCGTCCGCGATGTGGAACGGCTTTTCCAAACCTTCCAATACGGCGAAGCCGGAAGACAAATTTATGAATTCATTTGGTCTGATTTCGCGGATTGGTATGTGGAGATTGCCAAGCAGGAATTAAGCGAAGGCGGCGCGCGTGCCGCACGCGCGGCAGATACGTTAGCGCGCGTGCTCGATATGAGTCTGCGACTCTTGCATCCTTTCACGCCGTTTGTGACTGAGGAGTTATGGGATCATTTACGCCAAGTGGTGCTCGATTCGCCGTTGAAAGATTTGGCAAACGGTTGGCCTGAGGTTTTGATCGTGGCGCGTTGGCCGGAGCCGCGCGAAGTGGAAGATTGGGAAGAATCCAAAGTAACGGATTTCTCGCTGATGCAGGAAATCATCCGCTCGATTCGCAATTTGCGCGCAGAAAAGAATGTTGCGCCGAGTAAGCGCATCGCGGCGACGATTGTCGCAGGCGATAAAACTAATTTGTTGAAAGAACAATCGGCTACGATTGCATCACTGGCTGGCCTCGATCTTTCTCAGCTTACGATTCTCGAATCTTTGAAAAAAAAGCCGGAAGAGCCCTTACAGGATGCTTCGCGAAGCGCGGTGCTGGTAGTTGGCTCAACGGAAATCTATCTGCCTCTGGCAGGCATGGTGGATTTATCGAATGAGCGCGCTCGACTCGAGAAGGAATTGAAAGAGGCACAATCCCAAGTCGAGCGGCTGGAGAAACTGCTCGGCAGTGACTTTGCCAACAAAGCGCCGGAAGCTGTGGTTGCGAAAGAACGCGAAAAGTTGGCAGCCTTCAAAGAAACGGCGGAAAAGTTGAAAGTCCAGTTGGAAGCGAAATAGATCGTTTCTATTTCTCGGAAGATTGCTTTTGCTCTTCAGGCCGCTTGTCATCAGATGAAACGATGGCAAGCGGCCTTTTTCGAATCGCCGCGTTCAACCAGCCAGGCTCGCGCACGTTTTCCTCGTGCAGGCGTCGCATGCGCGCTTCCATGACAGCGGAACGGCCGAGATAACCGACCAGCTTGAGGGGAGATTGGCGATCAACAACGGGTAAACGGCCGATGTTGTTTTGCAGCATTTTGAGAACTGCATCATGCATCAATTCATCGGGATAAGTGACGACCGGCGAAGAGTTCCCAGCTTCGAGCACAGTTTTCTGCTCCGCGACATTCGCAGCGATAGCTTGCGTGATATCTCCCCAGGTGATGATCCCTACGAGTCGATTCTCCTCGTCCACAATCGGAAAACCTTGATGACGAGTCAAAGTTTTGTCGCCGCGTGCGATGTAGTCGGCCAACTCGCTGACCTTCATGGTGCTCAACACGGCACCAGGTTGACGATCCATGATCTCGCCCACGCTGATCTGTTGAAGCACATCTGCTTCAAAATCCTGCGGGATGTGCAAGCCGCGGCGCGCCAGCTTCTCGGTCATGATGGTGTTTCGCATCAAGTACATCGCCACGCCGTCCGCGATAACGCAGACCAACATCAACGGCAAAATGCCGTTATAGTCGCGCGTGATCTCAAAGGCGAAGATCATCATCGCAAACGTTGCGCGCGCAGAGGAACCGAAGACAGCCGCCATGGCGACTAACGCACAAGCCGCGGGCGATAGATTCGCGCTGGGAATAATTTGGTTGATGATGACGGCGAACGCGCCGCCCATCGCCGCTCCGGACATAAACATCGGTGCGAGCAAACCGCCCGAAGTCCCGGAACCGAGCGAGATGACCAGAGCCAGCGCTTTGAAGAACATGACCAGCAATAAGGTCGAGAGTGCGAGGCGTGCGTTCAAAATATCGGTGATGGTGCCGTAACCAACGCCGAGCACGCGCGGCACAAAGAAACCGATAATGCCCAATCCCAGGGCGCCGATGGCTGGCCACCAAACTTTATCGATGGGCAAACGCTCGAACTGGTCCTCCACCCAATACAATGCATTGCTGAAACCGACTCCCATTAAGCCGCACAAGATTCCAAGAATAATGTAGTATGGCAAAGCGAGCGGCATCCCGAAATCAACAGGCTGCACAGAGAACAAAGGACCCGAGCCGATCAAAATAATATGGACAACTGTTGCCAACACACTTGAAATGACCAATGGAATAAACGAACGCGATTTGAATTCGAACAATAACAATTCGATCACCAACACAACCGCAGCTACTGGTGTGTTGAAGGTGGCGGCCATGCCTGCTGCCGCGCCGCATGCCAGCAGCACTTTGCGTTCTGCGGCGGTAGTGTGAATCAACTGCCCGACCAGTGAGCCAAGCGCGCCGCCAGTTTGAATGATTGGTCCTTCCGCGCCGAATGGGCCGCCTGTGCCGATCGCGATGGCGGCTGAGATCGGTTTCAAGATCGCGACATTTGGTGCGATGCGGCTCTTATTGACCAATACGGCCTCCATCGCTTCCGGGATGCCGTGGCCTTTGATCTTTTCCGTACCGTATTTTGCCATCACACCGACAATCAATCCGCCGATGGCTGGAACTACGATCACCAGCCATCCCAGCGGGTTGGACGTAATGGTTGGGAGCTTCAACGAGAACTGCTGATAGAAGATCAAGTTGGTGAGGATCGCGATCAGGGAATAAAGTACGTAGGCGACCAAACCGGCAGCCAGACCAATCAACGCGGCCAATGCCGACACTGTGAGCATACGGAAATCACTCGACTGATTAATAAATGAGGAGTGTTTGTAATCTAAATCTTTGCGAAGCATAAAGTTATCCTTGATATGGAATGGCCTGATTATATATCGTAATACGATATAATTCAATGACCCTCTGCATATGCTTTCGGCTACAATCAACGAATCAGACTCGGAGATTAAATGGCTTCCATTAAACAATCGGATTACGAAGCATTGGCCGCGCTCCGTTATGCCTTGCGCCAGTTCCTGCATTTCAGCGAAAAGGCTGCCCAGTCGGTGGGATTGACTCCTCAACAGCATCAGGCTTTATTGGCCATCAAAGGATTTCCCGGAGGTGGGCCCATCACGATCAGCGAATTGGCTGAGCGTTTGCAGATTCGCCATCACAGCGCGGTCGGTTTGGTGGATCGCCTCGCCGCGCATGATTTTGTGAGGCGCGAATCCTCAAGCGAGGACCGGCGGCAGGTGTATGTGACACTTTCGTCCAAAGGATCAGAGATTTTGGAAAGTTTGTCGAAAACCCATAGAGAGGAATTACGGCGAATCGGTCCACATTTACGCGAATTGTTGGATAGTTTTTCAGAAAACGTGGAATAATTTTTGGCTGTGATGATTTAATGAAAGTTGCTATTCTGTAAAACGGTGATAGGAGCCGAAAGCCTCTTGATAGAAATTGAGACTTTTGGCTTGTTATTTTATGAGCGGAGGACAAAATGAATCAAAAAGTTATCTTGCAGAGTCGCATCCGTTTTCTCATCATCTTTTTCATCTGTGCGCTTGCTGCCAGTGGGCTGACAGCGATTCCCTTGCAGTGGGAATTGAAGACGCTCCTGCCGTTATTTGGCAACGGTACAAGGTTTAGTTCGATGTTTCCAGTCCTAACAAAATGGTTGGAACTTATCAACACAGGCATTCAAAATGGATATGGCCAATTTCCATTTCTGGCTTATGGCACAGACTGGCTGGCATTTGGTCACATTGCGATTGCCATTGCGTTTATCGGCCCGTTACGCGATCCGATTAAGAATATTTGGGTGATCGAATTTGGAATGGTTGCCTGTTTTCTGATCATTCCATGGGCATTGATCTTCGGGACGATTCGCAATATTCCGTTTTTCTGGCAGTTGATCGATATGTCTTTTGGGGTGATCGGCATGATTCCACTTTGGATCGTACGCCGCGATATCCGAAGGTTGGCCTCGGAAGCATAAGAAAATCACTCAAACCAGAGACATTCGTCATTTGACGCAAATTTGGGCATCGGTTAACTTTAAGACCGCTATTGTAAGATTTCCTAAGGAGTCCTAGCCATGTCCATGAAAATTACTGAAGAGTGCATCGCTTGCGGTGCCTGTCTGCCCGAATGCCCGACCGAGTCTATTAGTGAAGGCGATGGCATTATGTATGAGATCAATCAGGAGACTTGCGTTGAGTGCGTAGGTCATCATGATTCGCCTCAGTGCGTTTCGGTCTGCCCGGTGGATTGCATCATCAAAGCCTAAGCATCACCGATACAATATAGAAACTGCCTGTCATGGATTTCCATGACAGGCTTTTTTTATTTTGAAAAATGAATTGCAAAGCTTTTGGAGGATTCCGTTATGGATAACGTATAATGGCATAAGTAGTTCTGAACTTTATTTTAGAGGTTGATGATATGGCAAAGGATTCTTTTAATGGTAGATTGGTTTTAGTTACCGGCGGTTCAAGCGGGATTGGATTGTCTCTTGCAAGATTATTGGCTGAAGAGGGGGCAAACGTCTGGTTGTTGGCGCGGCGGAAGGATGTACTCGAGGCCGCGTACAACTCACTATCCACCGCGCGGGGACAGAAACACGGATGGGTTTCCGCGGATGTCACGAAATGGGAACAAGTAAAGGCGGCGGTGGATCGCATCCATCGCGAAGCAGGCGTGCCCGATGTGTTGATCAACGCGGCGGGCGCGGCGCGTCCCGGTTACGTTCAGGAACTTCCGCTTGAAACATTTTATGACATGATGTCCCTCAACTATTTTGGAACTGTGCACACAGTGAAGGCGTTGCTTTCAGCCATGCTTGAACGCGGCCAGGGATATATCTTGAATGTTTCCTCCGGCGCGGGCTTTTTAGCGCCATTCGGTTACGCAAATTATGTCCCGTCGAAATATGCGGTGCGCGGTCTCTCGGATAGTTTGCGCCTCGAATTGAAGCCGCTGGGCATCCGCGTTTCGGTGGTGTTCCCGCCGGATACTGATACGCCGGGGCTGGCGAACGAGAATAAAACCAAACCTTATGAAACGTTGGAGGCGTTCAGCAGTCAGGTTGTCTCAGCGGACGCGGTGGCGAAATCCATTTTGAAAGGAATGCAGCGCGGCCAATATGTGATCCTACCGGGATCTGAGATCGGCCTTTATTATCGTTTGGTTTTTCTGGTTGGAAATGCCATCTATCCCATCATGGATATGATTCTTGCACAGGCTCGAAAAAAGAAACAAAAACTTTAGAGGGAGTCTTCATGGATATCTTCGAGAAGTGTTACGGCTACACTGAAGCCAGGGATGCCATGCGCGAGGGCATCTATCCTTACTTTATTCCAATGGCTGAAAGCGAGGGGACCGAATCGGTTTTTCATGGTCATCGTTTGATCATGTGCGGTTCGAACAATTATCTTGGATTGACCACGGACCCGCGCGTGCATCAGGCCGCGATCGACGCGATCAAACGTTTCGGTACCTCCTGTACCGGTTCACGCTTCCTCAACGGGACCCTTGAGCTGCACGAGCAATTGGAGCATGAACTCGCCGATTGGTTGGGCAAGGAAGCCGCACTGGTCTTTTCCACTGGTATGCAAACCAATTTGGGAACGATCAGTGCACTGGTCACGCGCGGCGATTTGATCGTGCTCGATAAAGACGATCACGCCAGCATCGTGGACGGCGCGCGCCTTGGCTGGGGTGAGACGCGTCGCTTCCGTCACAATGATATGAAGGACCTTGAGCGCATTCTTTCAAAGGAAGCAGATGACCGCGGCAAGCTTGTTGTAGTGGATGGACTTTATAGCATGGGCGGTGACTTGGCCATGTTGCCGGAGATCGCCGCGTTGTGTAAAAAATACGGCGCGCGTTTGATGGTGGATGACGCTCATGGTTTGGGCGTGATGGGTGGTGGCCGCGGTACGACAGTTCATTTTGGTCTTGACCGCGAAGTGGACTTGATCATGTCCACGTTCAGCAAATCCTTTGCCTCGCTCGGCGGATTCGTCGCCGGGGATGAGCCGATCATTCATTACATCAAGCATCACGCCCGTTCGTTGATCTTCAGCGCCAGCATCCCCGCGGCCAGCGCGGCCACGGCATTGACCACATTACGCATCATGCGCGAAGAACCGGAGCGCGCCGCGCGCGTCAATGCCATCGGTGAACGCTTACGCCGCGAACTGACCGCGATGGGATTCAACATCGGCCATTCGGTTTCGCCCATTGTTCCAATCATCATCGGCGATACGCCGCGCACGATCATGACTTGGAAGACGCTCTTCGACTCTGGTGTATTCGTCAATCCG
Source organism: Anaerolineales bacterium (assembly GCA_035541395.1). GTDB lineage: Bacteria > Chloroflexota > Anaerolineae > Anaerolineales > Villigracilaceae > JACPVF01. Next base: position 7,716 of record DATKNJ010000167.1, on the reverse strand, counting down.
ATCCTTTCGCCTGCTGTCCCCGCGGGGACCGAATTGCTGCGTACCAGTTACATGGCCACTCACACCGACGATCAAATCGATCATGTGCTCGAGATCTATCGCAAGGTCGGCAAACAAATGGGTCTGATCTCGTAAGTACGAATGTCTCAACCTCATCAAAAATTCGATGGCGCATTTCGGGCCTACATCGTGTGACCTGTTTTGCGCCGCGATTTTGATGGTGATAAAATAAAGACAAATTAAATATCAACCTTCGGGGCAGGGTGACATGGCGTCACAGGCGTCATGAATTCCCGATCGGCGGTAAAGCCCGCGAGCGCGCAAGCGCAGGATTCGGTGGAACTCCGAAGCCGACAGTAAAGTCTGGATAGAAGAAGGATAACCTGGCCAATGTGCACAGGCTGATTTGCTTTGAGACCCCGAAAACATTTTTGTTTTCGGGGTTTTGTTTGTGGCTCAGCCTGGATGCTTCGTCTGCGTTCAGCATAAGCCTTTGCCTGCCACGCCCCGTAGTTGATTCCCTGCGAGGCGTTTTGTTTTCCTCACCTGCCGGGTGAGGGAGAAAATATGAATCAGAAATTTTCATCCTTTCGTTCCTGGCTCGCACCAATCTCCTTACTGATCGGTCTTTTGGCCTGGCAATTGATTTCGCAATGGAGTGGCTTGCCTGCATTCATCCTTCCATCGCCGTTGGCAGTTTGGTCTCGTTTTCTGCGCGCGCTAAAGGATGGAACTCTGTTGCTCAATACCGGTGTGACGTTGTTCGAGATTCTTCTGGGGCTGTTGGCCGGTGTGACTCTCGCAACGATCATCGGATATTTGGTTGCCAAGTCGCGCGCACTTGAACGCGTACTCTCACCATATTTGGTGGCGAGTCAGGCAGTGCCGCTGGTGGCTATCGCACCGTTATTGGTGATCTGGTTCGGGCCGGGCATGTTCTCGAAGATTCTGATCTGCGCGTTGATCGTATTTTTTCCCGTGTTAGTCAATACCATTGTCGGCGTACGCGCGGTGCCGCCCGCGTTATATGACTTGATGCGCTCGCTGCGCGCTTCGCGCGGACAAATCCTGCGTAAGCTCGAAGTGCCAGCCGCGTTGCCGGTCTTCCTTGGCGGATTGCGAATCGGCGCGACGCTTTCGGTGATCGGCGCGGTCGTGGGTGAATTTGTCGGCGCGGATCGCGGACTTGGATTCCTCATCAACCTCGGCCGCGGACAGTACGATACGGCGTTGGTCTTCGTCGCGATTTTTGTGTTGATCTTTCTGGCGTTGGCGTTGTATGGCTTGGTCGCGTGGATGGAAGGAAAACTTTTAAGTTGGCAGCAAACTCATTCAGGGATTTAAAGGAAATGCTTATGTTTAAGAAGATAGTTTTGATCATGCTTGGATTAGTGCTCGGCCTTTCGGCCTGCAGCAGTTCACAGTCCGCGCCGACCGCAGGAACATTGGTTCATATCAAATTGCCAGTCGGCTATATTCCCAACATTCAGTTCGCGCCGTTATATGTCGCGATCGATAAAGGTTACTTCAAAGACGCGGGCATCGAGATCGAGTTCGATTATTCGACCGAGACGGACGCGGTCGCGCTGGTGGGCGCGAATCAATTGCAGTTCGCGGTGGTATCGGGCGAGCAAGTGTTGTTGGCGCGCGCGCAGCAATTGCCGGTTGTGTATGTGGCAGCCTGGTATCAACAGTATCCGGTGGCGGTGGTTTCGAAAGCTTCACTGGGAATCAAAACGCCCGCGGACTTGAAAGGCAAAAAGATTGGCCTGCCCGGTTTGTATGGCGCAAATTACATCGGTTTGGACGCGTTGCTTTTTGCGGGTGGACTCACTGAAAAAGATGTGACGCTCGATTCGATTGGTTATAACCAGGTTGCCGCTTTGGCAGCCGATCAGGATCAAGCAGTCTCGGTATATACGACGAACGAGCCGATTCAATTGAAGTCGCAAGGTTACGATTTGAACGAAATCCGCGTAGCCGATTACGAACAGTTGGCATCGAACGGAATCATCACGAACGAAAAAACGATTGCTGAGAATCCGGAATTAGTGCGCAAATTGGTCAGCGCGTTTTTAAAAGGTCTCGCTGATACGATTGCCGATCCGAATGCAGCGTATGAAACAAGCAAGAAGTATGTGGAGACTCTCGCACAAGCCGATCAAGCGACTCAAAAGGAAGTGTTGGCACGCTCAATCGATCTCTGGAAAGCAAATCATCTTGGCGAGTCTGATCCGCAAGCCTGGCAGAACATGAACGATTTATTGGTCAAAATGGGCTTGCTCAAGACTCCGTTGGATGTGAGCAAGGCTTTCACGAATCAATTTGTTCCGTGAGAGATGTCAAAATAATTCTCCGCGAGTCTGTGTCTCTGTGGCTAAAAATGTCAAACGCTTCTCCTATCCTCACCGTTCGCGAATTATCCGCTGTGTATCCCAACAACAACGGCGGCCTCGACGCGTTGGGCGATGTTTCATTTGAAGTTCGCCCGCGCGAATTCATTTGTGTGCTTGGGCCATCGGGCAGCGGCAAGACCACGCTATTGCGAATCCTGGCGGGCTTGTTGCCGCCGACCACAGGCGAAGTCCATTTTGGCGATCATCGTCAACCACGCATCAGCATGGTTTTTCAACAAGCCAACTTAATGCCGTGGCGAACGGTTTTGCAAAATATCACACTGCCGCTCGAACTTGAAAATGTAAACGACGCTTCTTCGCGCGCGCAGGAGTTAATCGAATTGGTTGGACTAACGGGATTCGAGTCGACTCTGCCGCGCGACCTCTCCGGCGGAATGGCGCAACGCGCGGCAATCGCGCGTGCGCTCATCTCAGACCCGGATCTGCTTCTGCTCGATGAGCCCTTTGCCTCGCTGGATGCGATCACGCGCGAACGCATGTGGACGGAGTTATCGCGCATCTGGCAAATGCGCCGGAAGACAGTCATCATGGTCACGCATTCGATCAATGAGTCATTATTCTTAGCAGATCGCGTTTTAGTCCTTACGCAACGACCCGGTAAAGTGAAATTGGATTTGACAGTGGATTTGCCGCGTCCGCGTGAAGATGAGATACGCTACACGGCGCACTTTGGAAAATTGGCGAAGAAATTGAAAGCCGCAATTGAGTGAATCACAGATTTAATTTGGACGCGGACGAGCGCGGAATAACGCTGATTCAAAAGTAAAAACCGCGCCCTTAAAACATATGACCTGCCGCCGAAGGAGATTCGAGGCAGGTCATATGTTTTTATTCAGTAATAATTATTTCGTAGTTGAGTCGTTTTGAATATTGACCAACACTGCACCTACAGCCACGCGATACAAATACGTGTTTGTGCTTGCATCATAATCTTTGCAAGTGACCAGAGTCAGCCACGGATAATCCTGGTGCTTGAACACCGAAATATCTTTTGGCGAAACGACTCGATTCTCGCGTACCTGATAGATATAACTTTGTCCCGCGAGATGGACGATGATCTGATCGCCGTAGCGCAGTTTGCTCAAGTTGAAGAACGGACCGGGCACACCGTTTGCCAAATAGACATGACCGGTCAACACCGAGTTGCCCGCGTGGGTCGGATAGGCCGTGCCATTCAAATATCCGGCTTGTTCGCTGAGCCAGGTGAGATCCCATTCGTTTTGCGAATCCAGCGGCACACCCACAATCGGAATCTTCACGCCAAGTTTTGGAATCTCCAGCCACAGATCACCTAGGTTCTGATAGGCTTTGTCTTTCGATTGAATCGGTAGCAGTGTGACTTGATTCGGTGCAAAGCCGGTGCCTGGTGAATGTGGAATGCCGAGTGTGGCAGAAGCTTGAACGCGGTAATCGTTGATCGTTTGCGAGCTTGGATCATAGCGCCGCTCGGTGGAATGTTGGTTGTAAGTGGATTGCGGCTGCAAATGCGGATTGGGATCGATCTGCAGACTCGACCAATCTACACTGGCGCTATTTTCCACCGGCGGCGGCCCAACGAAAGTGGCATTGAACGTGACGGTGGCTTTCGCTCCCAGCGGGAACTCAGACCATGAAACAGTCAGCAGCGTTGAGGTCGTGTTGATGACCGGTGACGGAAGACCAGCAGATCCGCTGACCGCAACTGAAGTCTGATCGAGAGTCAAGCCGGTTGGGATGTTATCCGTCACAGTCACATCATAAGCAGGCGCGGAGCTGGCTGTGGCGTGACTCACGTCGATGGTGTATGTGACGGCGGTGCCGAGTGCGGCAACGCCCGGGCTGACGGTTTTCTCGATCTCCAATTTGGGTTCGGTGATATTCACACCTTCCGCCGAGCCGGACAACGTGCCGCCTGCCCAAACCCATTCGACATGGTTCTTTAAATTAGTTACGCCATCCAGGTTGTCTTTGATGTCGAGCACGATGACGCGATAGTTGAGCGTGAGCGTTTGCGTGGAACCGCTGGTATTCTGCACCTGTCCGAAGTCAAAGGTGATGTGACGTCCGGCATTGTCGCTGGCCGGATCAACATCGGTAATAGGTTCGGCTTGCACGGTCAACGCGGTGGGATCGGTGCAGGGGTTCTGTGCAACGTTGAGATTGGTGGCAACCATCGGCGTAGTGAGATCGCAGCCGACGAAGGCCAGGCCGTGATCGAGCACATCCACGGCTTGCAAGTCGTTGATGGTTCCGTTGGGGATGTCGATATTGATGCTGTAATCCAAAATCTCACCGATCAAAACATTCGGCGTGGTGGAACCAGCCTGTTCCGTGCCAGTTAGATTCTTCACGCCGTTGAATGAGATCTGATCTGTGTCACTCGCGCTGGCTTGCACAGGTGTGCCTGCGCTGTGTGTACCATCATCTTGAACATGAACCTGATTCGTGATGGACGTGATATTGTCAGCTTGAAGTTGCGCGAGATCCTCCACTTGCACTTTGACTTTGAACTGAGTCGACGCGCCTGCTGCCAAATCAAAGGATGGCCAGGTCACTTGACTGGTTCCGCTATTGAATGTTCCTCCGTTCGTGGCAGACACGAAGCTGGTTCCGTTTGGAATGGTGTCCACAAGCTGGAGACCGGTCGAATCCTGCAAACTGTTGTTGGTGACCGTGATGGTGTATTCCGGTTGTGCGTTGGGCGCAACGATCTGAACTCCATCATCTTTGGTGATGGCCAATACCGGTGAGCCATAAGCGGTCTGCGTATCTTGATTTGAATTAACAGGTGTGCTTCCAAACAAAGCATGCGCAGTAGCATGATTGACGACACTACTGCCTAAATCTCCGGCGACAACAGTATATGTAGATGTGCAAGTGACTGTGTCACCCGGCGCGAGACTCGTAGGAGTTGCTGGGCAAGTGACCGTGGTCTTATCATCGGTCACAGTGAAGACATTGCCAGCGCCGTTGCCGGTGAGAGTGACGTTTCCGTTGTTCGTGAGCAAATAACTGTAATTGATGGTATCGCCTGCTGCCGTGTATGGATTCCCGGATGTGATACTCTTGACTAGAGTCAATCCTTTGTTTTGCGTGGCGTTAACTGTTTGACTGGCTGTGCTGGAAGTGATAAGGGTTGTTCCAAAATAGCCGGTGGCGCTAGCAGTGTTCGTAACGCTGCCAACATCCAAATCGTTTTGTGTCACAGTGTAAGCGGCTGTGCAAGTGATGGTCGCATTCGGCGCGAGGCTGGCGGTTGGCGGGCAAGTGACGGTTACTTTATTATCACTGACTGCGAATGGGCTGGTCAATGTGACGTTGCCATCGTTCTTCACTACATAGCTATATCCGACCGATCCGCCAACGGTATCGTACGGATTCCCGCTTGTGACCGACTTGGTCAAATTTAGTGAAGGCGATTGAGTCGCGGTCACTATTTTGGTCGCGGTGTTCGAGGTCACAGTGTCACCATCCGCGTCTTTGGCGGTGGCGGAAACGTTGTTGGTAATGGAACCAGCATCGAGGTCCGCTTGTGTGATCGTATGGGCCGCGGCGCAAGTAAAAGATTCGGTTGGTGCGAGAGTCGCGGGCGCAGTACAAATTGGAGGCACTTTATCATCTGCAACGGTAAAGGTTGGGCTGAGCGTGGATGTCCCATTGTTGGTGACCGTATAGGAATAATTGATCACCGTGCCAACTGTAGAGTAAGTTGTTGGGTTGGCAGATTTGGTGATGTTCAAAAGGTTGAGGTGATCGGTATCCGTTGCGCTGTTGTTGGACGTGTTGGTATCGGTCACGCCGACCGGTGCAATGACCGATGCAGAATTAACGATATCCGTTGCGGCTGAGTTGGAAACGGTGGCCGAAACAGAATATGTGACGTTCGACCCGGCGGGAATGGTCACCGTATCGCTGATATTGCCGGAACCACTCGCCGCGCAGGATGCGCCCGCGCCGGGCGCACAAGTCCAGGTCACGCTGGTGAGCGAAGAGGGGATCGTATCGAAGACCGATGCCCCTGTAGCAGCACTGGGTCCGGCATTGCTGACTACGATGGTATATGTGATCGCTTCTGCACGGTCCACCGCGAGCTTGCCGTCGGTTTTGGTAATGGAAAGATCAACGGCCTGGTCCGCAGTTAACGTGGCAGTGTTCGACGTGGCGCCCGTACCACCATTCGTCGAGGTGATTGCATTTGTCGTGTTATTGAATGTGCCCGCGGAAGTAGGTGTGACATTCACTGTGATCGTGCATGTTCCGCCGACTGCCAGAGTTCCATTGCTAAACGTTATTGTGGTGTTTCCTGCGGCGGGTGGGAATGTGGGCGTTCCACATCCCGCAGAGGTGGTTGCGTTGGGCGTGCCAGCCACTTGCAGACCGCTTGGAAGATTATCTGTGAATGCGACTCCTGTCAGCGCGACGGTGTTGCCGGACGGCGCGGTCAATGTGAACGTCAGTGTGCTGGTGCTGCCTACATACGTTTCAATCGGCGAGAACGATTTGCTGATTGCGGGAGGCGAAACGACGTTCAACGTAGCCGAGGCAGTGTCGCCCGTCCCGCCGTTGGTCGAGCTGACAGCATCACTGGTGTTGTTCAGATTTCCATTTGTAGTACCGATCACTTTGACCGTGACAGTACAACTGCTATTCGGGATAATAGAACCACCGCTAAGTGTGATCGAGTTGGATGTGCTCGTGACAGTTCCACCACATTGTGCGGAGTCGGGCGCAGTGCCAACGACCATGCCGGATGGGAACGTATCCGTGAATCCAATGCCGGTCAGTGGAACCGAGTTGGGTGCAGGGTTCGTGATTGTAAACGTCAGTGTTGAAGTTGTGCCAACTGGAATTGTGCTGGGCGAGAAGGCCTTGCTGATGGTTGGCGCGACCACCGCGTAGACCGTGACGTTGCTGCTGTTTGAGTTGACAGTGTTTCCGCCGCTGGCCGCGTCTTTCGCAGTGGCAGTGGCGGTATTCGTCACGGAACCAGCTGTCACGTCCGCGGCCAGAACCGTATACGTCTTTGAGCAGGTGATGTTGGCGTTCGGCGCCAGGCTGGTCACACTTCCGCATGCAAATGGAGTCCCAAGCGGCGACCCAATGTGATCGTCTGAAATATTGAACGGTGAATATAACGTGAGGCTGCCCGTGTTGGTGAGTGTATAGTTATACGTGATCTTGTCGTTCGCGTTTTTATAACTGCTGGTCGTTGTGCTTTTTATTAGACTCAATGCTTCGAGATGCACAGTCACGCTGCTTTGATTTGACGTGACAGTGTTTCCGCCGGTATCTGCGTCCTGTGCTGTAGCGGTAGCGGTGT
>DATKNJ010000166.1:0-4752 GCA_035541395.1 Anaerolineales bacterium | reverse complement strand
CATCAAAGTGCATGTGATGATGGAAGTCTTTCATCAGGCCGCGCAAGGTCGCTTCTCAATAGATGATGAAATTCAAATTACCAATTCATTCACCAGCATCGTGGACGGAAGTCCGTTCATGCTGCACGTGGAAGATGATTCAGAGACCACACTTTATCCGCGCCTCGGTCAAAGCGAACGCATCCGCGAGCTGATGCGCCTGATGATCGTTCGTAGTAGCAATCTCGCCACGAACATCCTGCTCGAAAAAGTCGGCCCGCAGAACGTGACCGCTTTTATTCAGGAATTGGGCATTCAGGATGTTGTCGTCCGACGCGGCGTGGAGGACAACGTCGCCTTTCGACTCGGCCTGAACAATAGCGCCAGCGCCCTCGGTCTCGCTCAGACCATGCGCCTGATCGCGCAAGAGAAAGTTGTCTCACCCCAGGCCTCGCAGGAAATGATTCAAATCCTGCTCGGTCAGCAATTCAACGAAGGTATCCCTGCGCGCCTGCCCGAATCAGTCCGCGTCGCGCACAAAACCGGCTGGAACGACAATCTTTATCACGATTTTGGAATCATCTTTCCGGAAGATAGAAAACCATATGTGCTGGGCATAATGACGCGCGGCTTCAGTCAAGAGACCGAAGCACATGAGTGCGTGGCAGAAATATCATCGTTGGTCTATCAACAACTTGCAGAAAACAGCCAGTCGCAATGACGACTGGCTGTTGGTTTACTTCGCAGGCACTGAAGCCGCGGCAGCAACAGGTTGCGGTCCTTCGTTCGGTTGTGGCCGGGCCGCGAAACGGAATCCGATGAACATCAAAACGCTGCACAGGAATTCGGCCAGATATAGGAACTGACCATAGCCGAGATGAGTCAATTCGCTGCCGAATGCTATCAGCAATGCGCCCGCCGCGATCAGCACATTCCCGATCACGCGATTGGGCAGCACACGCTTACGCCAGAACAAATACGCCGACCACAAAGCACCGCCCACCAACGTGACCAAACCATAAGTCCCGAAAAGAATCGTAGGGATCAGAATCAGATTGAAGGAAGCAGGCGGGATAATAGCCTTGTATTGCTGGCTGATCGGCGTCCCCAACTGGAACGCGCTGCCATTGATCGGAATGGACAGCATCAGCCCCGCGCTCACCAGGCTCGCCAGGATCAGAATACCGGCCAGCACGTGTACCCAAGTCCGCTTGAATAACAAATAGAGTGTGCCTTGTCCGATCCAGGCCGGATTCAGAATGGCGCCAAACAGATACCACATCACGAAGACTGCCGGACTCCACGCGAGAGAGAGATAGGCTTCAGCGAAACTGCCCAATCCAAACATGGCCAGGCCGAGTCCCCAAAACAGGAACGGCGGCGCGTGTCGAACGAAATAACGTTGAAGAACGTAAATAGTGAATCCCAACATCAAGGCGGTCGAGATGAAAGGCAGGATTTGATTCACAGGCATGAAAGCACCTCCTGGAAAATCAGAAATGAACAATACCCAGCAAAACGCCTGCCGCGAACAAAATCAGCAGGAGCATCAGGACTCCCATCCCAATTAAAAGAATGGGGATTACCTTTTCGAAGAAAACAGAATTTTGCGGCATGTGCGAACGGTCTCGCAGCCGGTTGCCATGTTCAGATTGTGGACTCGCGTTCAATCAAGCCTCCACTCAAATAGATATTCGCATTATGCTGCACAGGCCTCGCGTTGTATACGCAGGTTCACATAGATTTGGATAAAACTTCGATAAGAATTTCCGTAAAACCAATTTGGAGAATGCAGGTAAAATTGCGCACATGATTCAACTCGCCTCGCTGATCTATTACCCCATCAAAGCCTGCCGCAACTTCAGCGTGACATCCTCTTTTGTTCAGCGTATGGGACTCGAACACGACCGCCGCATGATGGTCGTCACACTCGAAGGCGAATTCCTCACGCAACGCGAATATCCAAAGCTCGCGCTCGTCACGCCGACTCGAAATGACAGTGCAGTGACTCTTTCCGCGCCGAATTTCGATTCGCTGCGCGTCCCGATTCAAACTTCGGGGAAAACTGTTCCCGTTGACATTTGGAAGAGCAAAGGCGTGCAGGCCATTGATCAAGGCGATGAGGCCGCGCAATGGTTTTCGGATTGGCTTGGCGTGCAAGTTCGACTCGTCCATATCGCAGATAACTATCTTCGGAAAGTCAATCCAAAATATGCCGTCAACGAAGATGATCACACTGGCTTTGCGGACGGCTATCCGATTCTGATCGCGTCCGAAGAGTCATTAGCCGATTTAAATGCGCGCCTCGAAACGCCATTGCCGATGAATCGCTTTCGCCCAAACATCGTTGTCAAAGGCTGTGAGCCGTTCGCCGAAGATACGTGGAAACGCATCCGCATTGGCGCAGTGGAACTGGCTATCGTCAAACCGTGTGCGCGTTGTCTGGTCACGACCATTGATAAAGAAACTCTCGCCAAAAGCAAAGAGCCGCTCAAAACGTTGGCAACCTATCGCAGACGCGGCAGCGGAGTCATATTCGGGCAGAACGTCATTCCGTTAAACGAGGGCAGACTTGAAGTCGGCGTGAGTGTGGAAATTCTAGAATAGCCGCGCAATTTATCCCGGGAGTTGAATCAATTTATGGAAGCACAATTTTATGATGCGCTCGGTTGGATTGGAACCATCTTATATCTCATCGCGTATGCGTTGATCTCGGCTAAAAAGCTCGAAGGCGATTCGTGGGCGTATCAGGGCATGAACATCATCGCGGGCATTTTGCTGGTGGCCAACACTTATTATGTGCGCGCTTATCCATCGTTAAGCTTGAATGCGGTTTGGATTGGAATTGGATTAGTAACGCTCGGACGCAAGCAGTTTTCAAAGTAAAATAACGCCATGCTTTCTCGAAGAGATTTTTTAAAGTTGACCGGTGCGGGCTTGCTCGCCGCTTCTTTCTCTCGACTTGAGCTTGCCTCCGCGCAAGTAGAACTTTCCGCGCCGCTGATTTATAGCGGCTCGACCCGCCATCGGTATGTTGGGCTGACGTACGACGATTGTTACTTGGCCAACGTCCTGCAAAAACTGGAAACGTTGCTGGATCAATTCCCCGATTTTCACGTTACATTTTTCGCAGTTGGTTCAGCTTTGCTCAACACCAACAGCAAAGATCCCGGACTCTGGCAGCGCTTTCATGAGAAAGGTCATGAAATCGGTTATCACTCATGGAACCACGATAACATCGGTGTCATGTCGCCCAATACCGCGCTGGCCGATTATCAGCGTTGGCACGACGCGCTCATACAAGTGATGGGCTTTGCGCCGGTGGTGCGTTTCGCGCGTCCGCCATTCGGAGTATTGAGTCACTCGTTCGATGTCATCTGTGAAAAAAATAATCTGGTCAATACAATGTGGTCTACAGGTTGGGGCGGCACTCCGGCAGTCGGTTTGAATGCGGCCAAGAAATCGACCAACGGCGAAATCGTGTTAATGCACATCCGCACCGACGATCTGAATACCAGCACGCAAGCCTATCCATGGATGAAAGAAAATAACTGGACAAGCGTAACACTCAGCAAACTTTATAATGATTTGATCGTGGAAAAGAACGAATCTGAGGGCTGCGACACTGGTGAAGGATCAACGCTTACGAGAACGTGCATAGAATAAAAATAGAGGCGGATTGCAATCCGCCTCTATTTTTATAACAACGAACCCGCGTATTTTTCCGCGAACAACGCGGGTGTTCCGCCGGTGTGCCAGAACAAAACCTTTTCGTCGCTTCTGAAAAATCCATTGCGAATCAAATCGATCAATCCCGCCGCGGCGCGGCCCGTATAAACCGGATCAATCAATAGACCTTCGGTCTGCGCAAACAATTGAACCGCTTCGCGCTCCGCGTCGGTCAGGACGCCATAACCTGCCGCGCAGTAATCGGCATTGACCAACACCTCATCTGCCAGGAACTTGATGCGCGGTCCCAAGCGCGTCGACGTCTCTGAAGCCAACTCCGCAACATGTCTTTGCAAATCGCGTTGAGGCTCGTCCACGCTGATGCCTAAAATCTTCGCGTTGCAGTCGAACACGCGCCCGCCCAACACCATCCCAGCTTGCGTTCCGCCCGATGACGAGGGGAAAACAATCCAATCCACATCTATTTCCTGTTCAGCGAATTCCTGCATGGCAAACGCGTAACCCAATGCGCCGGTCGGACTCGATCCGCCGTATGGAACGAGATATGGACTGCGTCCTTGTTTCTGCGCGGCTTCAAAAGTCTCTTGCAATTTCTCGTCACGATGAGCGCGGTCAGTGTAAATGATCTCGGCATTGAAGAGATGATCGAGCCATAGATTCGCGCTCGGCTGCGCAGGCGGCTCTCCAAACAAGACCAGCTTGCAGTCAAAACCGAAGCGAGCCGCGGCTGCCGCGGTCTGCCGACAGTGATTCGATTGAAGCGCGCCTGCCGTGATCAGCATATCCGCATCCTGCTGGCGCGCTTCCGCCACGAGGAATTCCAGCTTGCGCGTTTTGTTGCCGCCGAAAGCCAGCCCGGTCTGGTCATCGCGTTTGACGAGAATCCGCGGGCCATTCAACGCTTCCGATAGACGCGGCAACTCCTCGATGGGGGTCGGCAAATGTGCAATTTTGATTCGAGAAATTTCTTTCATGATTAATCCTTTTGCACCGCGAAGAAAAGAAGTTCGCAAAGAAAATTAAATTGTTTAAAACTACTATTGGAAAATGCTCAAACGCGAAAGATTATAAACGAATACTTCA
>DATKNJ010000165.1:0-5623 GCA_035541395.1 Anaerolineales bacterium | reverse complement strand
CGCGGAAGAGAAGAACAAGAACATTGGTTACAACGTTCTCACGGGCGAATATACTGACATGATCGAGGCTGGCGTGATTGACCCGGTCAAGGTTGTGCGTGGCGCGTTGGAGAACGCCTCCTCGATTGCGTCCATGATCCTGACCACGGATGTGCTCGTCACCGACATCCCTGAGAAGGAAAAACCCGCTCCGGCTATGCCCCCAGGCGGAATGGATTACTAAGTCTTTTCTAAGGGCAGGTCTCAGACCTGCCCTTACTTTTTCGGTATAATCTGGAAGATGTTTTTCCGTTCCCGTTTCATCCTGGCACAATTGATTCTCATCCTGGCGTTGGGGGCTTCCGCCTGCGGTTCTCTCTTCGGGACCTCGAGCACGCCTACTCCAGTTCTGCCGACTTCAACCTCCGTTCCTCCCACACCTACTCCACCGCCATCTGTTGCTGAGGTGGATGGCGAATATATTACGCAGGCTGATTTTGATTCTGAACTCAGCCGCTATAAATCCGCGCAGCAGGCGATGGGTAAAACGGTCACAGATCAAGATGCGAGCAAAGCAGTATTGGATGACATGATCGCGCAAGTATTGTTGGCGCAAGGCGCGGAGGCGGAGGGATTCCATTTAACGGATGCAGACGTCCAGTCCCGCGTGGACGCGTTGACGAAACAACTCGGCAGCGCGGACGCACTCTCTAAGTGGGAGTCCGCTCACGGATACACTGATGAATTGTTCCGTCTCGATTTGAAGCGTTCCGCCGAAGCGGCCTGGATGCGTGACAAGATCGTTGCGGCTGTGCCCAGTACTGCGGAGCAGGTGCACTTGCAGCAAATTCTGACCTATAATCAGGACGATGCCAACGCCGCACTCGAGCAATTGAAAGGCGGCGCGGATTTTGCAGACTTGGCCGCGCAATATGATCCGGTTACACATGGCGAACTTGGCTGGGTGCCGCGTGGTTATCTGCTGGATGCCAATGTGGAGACGGCTGCGTTTAGTTTGGATGTGGGCGCGTACAGCGATGTGATTTCCACGCCATCGGGCTTTCACATCATCAAAGTGTTGGAACGCGATCCAAACCATCCGCTTTCACCGGATGCACTCCTGGCGCTGCAAGAGACGGCATTGCAAAATTGGGTCCAACAAAAGCGCGCAGGCAGCAAAATTACGCTTGCACCGTGAGACCAGAAACTTCTAAGCGAGTATCTTCATGAACAAATACGATTATGGTTTGGATGCTCCCCAAAAAAATTCCGGCGCGTCGCGCCTTGAGTTATGGGACATGCTTTCGATTCTGGTCTTGTTGATCACGGTTTGCGCGGGCGCGTATTTCCTGCTGATTTTCCTCTCCCCGAATTCGCCTTTGAATCCCTTGCCGCCGAATAATCCGATTGCGCCGCCGACATTTACGATTACGCCTCTCAGCCTCGAACCGACGTGGACAGCCAGCCCAACGATTGAACCGACCATCACCGATACCCCGCGCCCAACGTTTACGCCGCTTCCTTCCCCGACCGGTTTTTCGCTCGTCCCGCCGACAAATACTCCTGTGCCGACAGCGACTCCCAAGGCGCCTTTCTCCGGCACGTGGAATCCGATTCAGAGCACAATCATTCATCCCGAAGCGGCTTGCAACTGGTTTGGGGTTGGCGGCACTGTTGTAGATACCAACAATAGCGATGTGATTGGCATGGTCGTTCGTTTGGTGGGAACCTTGAATGGCAACCGCATTGAGATGACTCAAGTCAGCGGCGTCACGCCCGCCTATGGAAAATCCGGCTTTGAATTTTTTCTCGGCACCACTCCCTTTGCTTCGAGTGGCACATTATATGTTCAATTACTGGATTTGGCCGGCCTGCCTCTTTCAGACAACGTATATATTGATACGTATACGGATTGCAAAAAGAATTTGATTTTGGTGAGGTTCAAAAAGAACCGCTAGAGAAATTTAGGCGGCCCAACGGGTCGCCTTTTGATTTATACGGCTACATTCCAGTGTGAATATTTTTGCACTCTGCCGCGTAAGATGTTCTCATAAAGTTCGCGCAATTTGGTTGTAATGGGGCCCATTGTCCCGCGGCCGATGGGGCGATGGTCCACTTCCGTCACGGCAGTGATCTGCGCGGCAGTGCCGGTCATAAATAGTTCTTCCGCGATAAAGACTTCGGTGCGGTCAATCGATCGTTCGACCACCTCGATGCCTAATTCCTTCCGAGCCAGTTCCATAACCGAACGGCGCGTGATTCCCTCCAGGATGTTATCTGTGATGGGCGGTGTGATCAACACACCATCGCGCACCATGAAAATGTTCATGGCCGAGCCTTCCGAGATGTGGCCATTTTGATCCAGTACTAATGCTTCATCGTAACCGGACTGCACTGCATCTGTTTTGATCAATGCTGAGTTGACATAGGCGCCCGCCACCTTGCCGCGTGCCGGGATCTCGTTATCATCAATGCGCCGCCATGATGAAATTGTCACATGAGCATTGGTGTCATTCTTGACGTATTGTTCGTAAGGCAATACCAGAATACTGAACTCATCGCGCAAATCGTGCAATCGCACGCCGATGCCCTGGTCGGCCTTATACACGCTGGGTCGGATATAAACATCGCGCGTCCATTGATCGGTGCGTAACAGGTCGAGTGTTAATTGAATCAAAGCTTCTTCATCATAATTAACCTTCATCTGAAGCATGTGCGCCGAATGCAGCAAGCGACGATAATGGTCGAACGGACGAAAAACGAAGAGCTTCTTTTGCTCTTCGTTCCAATAGCCTCGAATGCCGCCGAACACCGATGTACCATAAAGGAAGGCATGAGTTGCAATGCTGATTTTTGCATCTGAGAATGGGACAATTTTTCCCTCAAAAAACGCGTGACTCTCTCCTGCCACAGCGACACCTCCAGTTGGTGATAAAGTTTTTTGCAAAAGAATTATAACCTAAACTCATCCGCCTCCTTTCGGGCTTGGAACTTGGTCTGCCCAAATTAGCGTTTTCCACCTTGACGTATGTTGCGAACGCGGTAAAATCTAATTCGATAACTATCGAATTAGATTTGTGAGTGTGAAGTATGAGCGACGACCCCAGATTGCTTGACTTTGTCAAAGCCATGTCCGACGTAGACCGTTTGCGGATCATTGGCCTGTTGGCGCAACGCGCCGCGCCTCTCGCTGAGATCGCGGCCGAACTTGGGATTCATCCCAAAGATGCTTTCGGCCATATATCGTTTATGGGACAAGTCGGCATTATTCGCAAAGAGAATGAGTCGTATGAGCTTGATGAAAATATGTTGGAGACTCTTTCCAAAACGCAATTTGCAAGAGAACGCGAAACATATGTCCCCGCGCCTGATCTTGATCGGAGATCACGCAAGGTGTTGGCATCTTATCTAAATTCGGATGGAACGGTGAAACAGATTCCCTCGCAGCCTGCGAAATTAAAAATCATCTTGCAGTATCTTGCGGAAGCATTTGAGCCGAGCGTAAATTATACGGAAAAGGAAGTGAATACAATCCTGCGTCGTTTTCACGTGGATGTGTCGAGTCTGCGGCGCTATCTCATCGACGCGGAATTGTTGAAGCGCGAAAGCGATGGCTCGCGTTATTGGCGAATTGTTTAACCATGACGGATGCAAAGGAACACGTAGATTTCCGTGTTTTCCTTTGTGTACCTTTGTGAACTTTGTGCTGAGAGAAAAATATGAGCGATGAATTGGTAACTTTCTTCAAAGCCTTGGCCGACGCGAACCGTTTGAAAATCGTTGGCCTGCTTGCGCAAAAGCCATACAGTGTGGAAGAGTTGGCAGCATTATTGGATTTGAAGCCTTCTACGGTGTCACATCATCTTGCACGCCTGACAGCGGCCGGTTTGGTCAGCGCGCATACGGAAAGTTATTACAACGTGTATCAATTGGACAAGTCCGCGTTGGAGGCGAAGTCGCGCAGCTTGTTCTCAAATGAAGAATTGAACACGGCTGTCGCGGATGTGGACTTGGACGCGTATGATCAAAAAGTGATTGCAGATTACACGCGCAAAGATGGTAGTCTGAAAACGATTCCCGCCCAGCGCAAAAAGTTGGAGGCGATTTTACGTTATGTAGTTAAGGCGTTTAAAGTTGGAAAGCATTACAGCGAAAAACAAGTCAACGAAATTTTGAGCGGTTATCACGAAGACAATGCCACCTTGCGCCGCGAATTGATCGGCTATAAATTGATGAAGCGCGAAGGTGGCGGGGGAGAATATTGGCGAACCGAATCATAAGAGTACAGCGTCGCTATACCCTTATAAATTATGTTTGCGCGATTGGATGGAAAACGTTTCATCTCCCGCCAGCGATGACTTCAACGGTTGTGCATCCAAGGCCATCACCTTGCTATTAGCGAAGAAACCAAAATCGAAGTTGGTCGCGTCGCCTGCTTTTTTGCCGGGGACAGGCATCAGCCGCGCGGTGAGCGGTTTATCGAGTCGCAGCGCGAGGGCGGAAAGATCGAGGAGCAATGGAACGAGTTGATCTTTAGTGATGTCGCCTGGGAGCGGCACAGTATCCAATCCCGTTCCGCAGACCGCTGAATACAGCAGCAAATCTTTGATCGTGAGCGTGCCCTCCGCGGCGCGTTGCGCCAGCACCGAATCTTCGAGCACAGGTTGCATGAATCCGCTGAAGCCGGTGTGCGGAAAATCGGCGCGGTCCACAGCTTCGGTCAGGAGCGCGGCGGCGGTCAGCGATCCATGCAATCCAATTTTTGGAATCCCCATTTGCTCGACCGCGTTGCCAAGCGAGTGCGCGTCATCTGGAAACGGCGCGAGCGAAAAATCAATTCCGCTGAAATTGACATTCCATAGTTGCGTATTGGCGACTTTCGCAAGCGCTTTCCCATGTTTTTCGATTTCCGCGATGAGAGCGCGTTGACCCGCGTCCAAAGTTTTCGCGTTGGCGAACGCGTCGACAGCCAAATCGGCTGCTTCGGTTGCAATCGCAAACATTGGATCGTCGCCATCGTGATATGCGGCAGGAAAGAACGGCGCGCCTGCTGGAACGTTGGCCAACGCGGCGAAACGCAGATTGGCAAACCCGTTCGGATCGATTGGCGCAGACTTGACGATCACATCGGCACAAGCTTTGATCGCCGCGAATGAAACGCCGGTCGCTTGATCGGCCATCACGCCGCTAAAAAAAACATTTTGGCAGGCGGCGATGGCATCGGGAATAACCGCGTAGCTTTCGGGAATGTCCATGAGTGCCGGACCGAGCGATACATATCCCACGCCGATTTGTTCTGCAATAGACTCGATCTCTTTTACAAGTGTAGTAACGACTTTAGTTGTTATGTTCCTGAGGCGACTAAAGTCGCCACTACTGATCAAACGTGGAAAGGGAATCGTCGCCAGCCGCGTGGTCTGGACTTCGTAACCCGCGGTTTGGTACGCGGCTTTGGCCTGCGCTAGAAAATCGCCCGCCTCGCGCAGTTTGGATTCGTCCAAAGGCCAATGGGGATTGCAGAAGTAAGTGATGGAACGAATTTTCATTTTGCATCTTTCGTACTTGCACGATGTAAAAAATCTAAAATCAAAAATGCTCTTAGTGTATTATCTAATCGTCCATATCTAGTAAATTCGCCATGTAA
>DATKNJ010000164.1:0-3462 GCA_035541395.1 Anaerolineales bacterium | reverse complement strand
GAGCCGCGAAGTGGCGAAGCAATCTCCACTTTCATCTCTGCTCAAGATAATCGCTATAACCGCCTTGATACTCAACCAATTGACCTTCTTCAATTGCCAACAATCTTTCCACTGTACGATCCAGAAAATAACGGTCATGTGAAATCACCAACACCGTGCCGAGGAAATCCGCCAATGCTTGTTCAAGCACCTCGGCAGAGGCAATATCCAGATTATTGGTCGGTTCATCTAACAATAAAAAGTTCGCACCTGAAAGAACCAGCAGGGCCAATTGCAAGCGGCTGCGCTCTCCGCCGGAAAGTTCACCGATTTTTTGCGAGACTTGTTTGTACGTAAACAGATAACGCAACAAGAAGGCAGTCGCTTTTGATTCGCTCATCTCGCCTGCGTAACAAACCGCGTTCAACACAGTTTGATCGAGATCGAGAGTCTCATGTTCTTGTGCATAATATCCAACTACTACGCTCGGACCTAAAACGATTTCACCCGCATCGGGAATTTCCTGTCCAAGAATCATGCGGATCAAAACGGACTTGCCCGCGCCGTTTGGCCCGATCAATCCCACGCGTTCGCCATGACGAATGATTTCATTGAGTTCGCCGAACACGCGCTTCGGGCCAAATGACTTCGCCACGCCGCGCAGTTCCAACACTTTGTTCGAGCCGCGCCAACCGTTTAAAGTCAACTCCATGCGGCGGCGTTCGGTCACCGGCTTTTCGACCTTATCCATCTTGTCGAGCCGCTTCTGCATCGACTTGGCCTTGCGCGCAAAATCTTCGTTATCGTAGACCTTGCCCCAAATAGCATAACGCTTGATGGCTGCTTCGAGCCGAGTGATCTCATGCTGTTGGGCGCGAAACTTTTCCTCCTGCCGCGCCAAGCGCATTTCCTTCTCCGCGACATACGAGGAATAATCGCCCGCGAAAGTGGTCAGTTTGCCATCTTCGAGTTCGGCGATATGAGTCACCACCGCATCGAGCAGATAACGATCATGCGAGACGATGACGACCGTGCCCTCGTACTCACGAATCAATTTTTCCAAAAACATCTTGCCCGGCAAATCGAGATGATTATCCGGTTCATCTAATAACAAGACATCGGGACGCGTCAACAAGAGTCGCGTCAAACCGACGAGTTTCTTCTGCCCGCCGCTCAACACGGACAGAGGCTTGGTCAGCTCGCTTTCGGTGAGTCCCAGCCCAAGCAGAATCTCCTTCACGCGTTCGGGATAGTTATCTCCGCCAAACGAATGATATTCCTCAATCAAGCGATGCTGCTGTTCCAACGCACTTTGCAACCTACGTTCGTCGCCATAAACTTCGGGATCGCCAAGACTGGCCTCGACGCGTTCCAGTTCCGCGTGAACTTCTGCCACGCGCGGATTGCCCTGCAGCGCGGCCTCGAAGGCCGTCAATGTAAGATCAAGCTCGGGTTGTTGAGGCAAATATCCCATTGTCATGAGGCGGAGGCGAGTGACCGATCCACCCAATTCCGCGGAATATTCCCCGAGAATCAATTTGAACAGCGAGGACTTGCCCGCACCGTTCGCGCCAATCAGACCAATCTTTTGGCCGTCTTGAATTTCCCAATTTAAATTTTCGAAGATGCGCCTGGCACCCAAGACAAGTGTGACGTTCGAGAGTTGAATTTGAATCATGATGTTTTCCAGTTAAATAAAAATGCCGCAGGCGACCTGCGGCATTTCAAAATCGAAGACGGACTTTCAGCAAGCAGGCGCGATTCGAGGAAGCCCTTCGGCGATAAAGCCACGCACACCGATGAACAACGGAGTCTTGCCAACACAGAAACCGTAAATCATGGCCGTGATTATACTTGATTTTCTGGCATAATCGGGGAATGCGAAAAGCACCCTCACACACTGCTGCCGTTTTACTCGCCATCTTTGTGACTTTTCTATGGTCAACCTCGTGGGTACTGATCAAGATCGGTTTGCAAAACAACCTGCCGCCGCTCTCGTTCGCGGGACTGCGTTACTTCGTGGCATTCGTGTGCCTGATTCCCATTGTGTTGGCCAACCCGCGTGAGCGCACCATTCTCAGGAATCTAAATCGAGTTGATTGGGGAATACTGACCATTTTTGGAATCGTCATGATCGCGCTGGCACAGGGAACGCAATACATCAGCATGGATTATCTTCCGACTGTGACGGTCAGTTTGTTGTTGAATTTGAATCCGATCGCCGTGGGATTCATGAGTCAGATTTGGTACAAGGAACGACCCACGTTCATGCAATGGATCGGGATCGTCGTCTCGATGGCTGGAACACTGATTTACTTCATGCCGGTAAATATTCCACAGGCAAAGGCGATTGGCTTTCTGGCGGCCTTTGCCGGGATTCTTTCAAACGCGTACGGAACCTTACTAGGAAGACAAACCAATCAAAGGAGTCGCCTTTCACCGCTGGTCATCACGTTTGTCAGCATGGGCATTGGTTCCGTTTTGATGCTGGCCGCAGGCTGGGCCACAGAAGGAATCGGTCATCCATCGCTGATCGATTGGGGTTACATCGCCTGGCTGGCAATTGTCAACACGGCTTTCGCATTTACGCTTTGGTATCACACACAGCGCACATTGACCGCGGTCGAGTCGAGCTTGATCAACAGCTTGATGCTGCCACAGATCGCGCTGTTGGCGTTTTTCTTTTTGGGCGAGACCGTATCGATCAAAGAAGTCGTTGGCTTGATTCTGGTGGGCCTGGGAGTCGTCATCGTTCAATTGAGGAAACAAAATGAATTCCAAGATGCAGGATTATCTACGGAACGATCAGTATAAAACAGCCGCCAACCTATCGGCGCGCATGGACATTCACATTTTGTTCAGCCATAACAAGCATGGCTGGTTTCCGTGGGTGTTCGATCAATATGATTTGCCGCCAGAGGCACGCATCATCGAAATGGCTTGCGGACGCGGCGACTTATGGCGCGCCAATATGCGTCGCATTCCCGCGGGTTGGAAGATCACACTGACAGATTTTTCCGAAGGCATGGTCACGGAAACAAAATCGAGGTTGGCCGATGCGCCGCGCCCGTTCGAGTTCAAACAAGTGGATATTCAATCCATCCCGTTTGAAGATGAACAGTTCGAGGCGGTGATCGCTAATCATATGTTGTATCATGTGCCGGATAAGCCTAAGGCGTTCCGTGAGGTACTGCGCGTATTGAAGCCGAATGGAAAGTTTTACACGACGACAGTTGGCGAGAACCATATGTTGGAATTGACCCAACTCGTCAACCACTTTTACGGAAGCGAGCAGGCGTATGATTTCAATGGCCGCAGTCTGGATTTCATTTTAGAAAATGGCGCGGCGCAATTGGAACCATTTTTCAAAGATGTGCAGTTGCGGCATTATGAGGATTCGCTGGATGTGACTCAAGCCGATCCGTTGGTGAATTATGTTCTTTCGGGGCGTTCACGCGAGAAATTGAAGGAGCGTGAAGAGGA
>DATKNJ010000163.1:0-7209 GCA_035541395.1 Anaerolineales bacterium | reverse complement strand
GGACATGCTGAGGAAGAAGGCGATTGTGATGCCCGAAACCACGATCACCCATGGGAGAAACTCGCGGTCGCGGTCCCATTTGCGCAAGGTAACCAGCGATGCAAAGGCTGACATCAGCCACGACCAAAAGACCAGTGAGCCGGCTTGCCCACCCCACCAAGCTGTGATTTTTAAGTAGGTGGGCATGCTGCGACTGGTCACTTCGTAAACGAAGGAGATATCAAAATGATTGGTGATTAATAAAGTGATCAGAGACGCGGCTGAGAGACTGATCAATGGCCAGGTCAGCAGCATGGCGCGGCGAGCGCTTTCCACCAACTCAGCAGATTTGCGCCATACACCAATGATGGCTGCGCCCACACTGTAGAGCGCGACAAGAAAAGAAACCACTAAAATTCCGTATCCAAAATCGGCAAGCATCAAAGCTCCTTCTTGAAAAAACGGCCTTAGCATTGCTAAAGCCGTTATTGTAATTTACTTTTGCGCGGCTTGCTGAGGAACTGCATCCTGATACCGCGTTGGACATTTGAGCAAAAGCTCATCTGCATGGAACTGACCATCTGTGCCCAAATGGCCGGTCATGATCGCTTGCGCCTCATTCTTCAGCAAGTCCGGTTTTGGACCATTATAGATAACTTTTATGCGTGACCGGTTCGGATCGATTACAGCCTGATGCAATACCGCAGCCAATCCGCCTTGCGCGTCGATCTCGGCGTTATCGCCCGGAACGTTGGCCACTTCAAAAGTCAGCGTGAGCGTTTGAGGGTCGTATTGAATCGTATCGCCGACGACTGCACCGGACACGCGCAGACTCTGTCCGATCGCGCTTTGTCCTTTTGCATTAAGCTCATTGATCGTCATGAAATACTCGGCATTCTGTTGCGTGGACGAGACAATGAGGTAAGCCACTGCCGCCAGAATCAGTACACCACCGATAATGAATTTTGTTCGCTGCATCAGGGAACCTCCAAAACATATGACCGCCCCTCGCGGCCTAAAAATCTTAAGATAATCTGATTGTACATGTCGAGATTAATCCTGCCTGAGAGGGGAGCAGATGGATGTCATGTTTGCGTTCTTAATTTATCCTATTTTGGTGTAATTCATCTGATGGCGTAAATGTGAGGCATTTTATATTGTTTTCTTAAGTAAGAAGGCGCTGTGTTAACCTTCCTGCCGCAAGCGCGTCCCACAGACGCGGCAGAAACGGTCGCCGACGCGAGCGCGCTGCCCGCATTGATGACAATACACTTGACTCTCGCTCGTTTCGCTCTGATTGTTGCGTCGCCGCCGCGGGCCCGGAGATTGGGAGCGATTGACCAGATAGTAATAAATCAATCCGCTGGCGATCAACAAAACGCCAACTCCACCTGCAACGTAAGGCAGATAATTATTGAGCGACACGCGCCCAGCCGTATCTGGACCGAGAGGCTGAGATGGCTGGATTTGTGGCGTGGGTGCGGTCAATGCGTTACTTGTTTTCTTATATTTAAGATTGAGCGTATATGGCGTTCCGGCCTCGAGAGGCATAGGCTGGTTAGTGTAATAGGTCAGACCGTCGCTATCTTGAGTGGGAGTCAACTGCGGGACCGTTGACAATGAAACAGTGTCCACCGGCTGCTGAACGCGAATCGTAAATTGATCCACTGCGAAATCACCGGGCCAAACATACTGGAATTCGCGGTTGACACCTGAAATGGTCAACGGTTGATAATATTCAAAATGATATACGGCCTTTGATTCGACGTTGACTGTCAGGATGCTCCAATCCCCATTTTGCACAGGCCCATCATACGCGGCTTCCATCAAGCCACTCGGTTGATTGGATGCCACCGCGATCACGTTGGCGTGGTTTGGAATACGAAAACTGACTTTCGTGGGCAGCGGCGTATCTGCTGGGAGTTGGAAATCACAAATGACCAACATGCTTGGCTTGTCGTACTCGGGCCACAACTGAATATTTAAACTTGTCAGGTGATTTTCGGATTGTGCTGAAACGGAAAATGGAAATGCCAGAAACATTCCCAACATAAATAACGCCAGCCATTTGCGCATGGAAACCTCCAACGTTAAGCTCGTTCTTATCTTACCATGCAACAAATCAGCTGGCGTACACATTAACTTCACAATGGAACTAAATGAGCATCACATAGGTTGTGCAATTTCTGAACTTGCTTTGACCAGTTTCCAACATGTGGCGTTGACTGGCATTGGCATATGATGCGTTTTGCCGAGGCGCGTCACCGCGCCGCAGATTGCATCGATTTCAGTCGGTGCGCCGCGGCGAACATCTTGTAGCATGGAAGAAAGATTTGTAGCAGTTTGCTGTGCAACTTCTTCCACCGCGCTCACCGGATTCTCAAAAGGCAATTGGATATTTTGCGCGTTTGCCACCGCAGCCGTTTCGAGTGCCAACTCTATCATCAGCTCGCGCGCTGCGGGGCGCTTGAGCAATTCTCCGTTGGGGATTTGTAGTAGCGCGGTCAACGGATTGATGGCAGTGTTAATCACCAACTTTCCCCAAATCGCCGATTCGATATTCTCTGCGAAATGTGCTTTGAACTTTGCGGATTCCAACGCTTCTTTCACCGGACCCAAAGTTGGATTCCGTTCAAGTGAGATGATTCCATTTCCAGCCATGCGTACCGAGCCGGGGCCGAGTAGAGTCGCGCCAACGGTGACAACGCCTGTTGCAACGCGCACAGGCCCAAGGTCTTGCGTGAGCGTTTCGCGATTGCCGAGTCCGTTTTGGAGCGTGAGCGCGATTCCATCCTCCGCGAGACATTCCTTTAACTGATGCGCGGCATGTTCCGTTTGCCAGGCTTTGACCAGCACCAACGCAAACTTCGCGTCGTCGCAGTCACTCGGATCATCTGTCGCCTGAACCGGATACGCGCGTTCAATATTGTTTGAGTCAATGATATGCGCGCCGTTTTTGTTTAATGAGTCAATACTCTCTTTCCAACGGCCTAGCATACGAACGCGCAAGCCGGTTTGACTCAGGCGCGCCGCAAATAACGTTGCTAGCGCGCCTGTGCCAACGATCAAAATCTCATCCATGTTATCGAAAAACTTTTAGCCGCGATCTTCAACCCAAGTTTGGAAATCCTGCCATTCCTCTTCGCTCATCTCGACTGTATGTTCCGCGGCAGGGAAGGATTTGGCTTGCACGTCTGCGATGTATGTTTCGAAGGCGTGTTGCATTTCGTTATGAAGATTCGCATATTGCCTGACGAACTTGGGAGTGAAGCGGTCGAACAGACCAAGCAGATCATGTGAGACTAGTACTTGGCCATCGCAGCCCGCGCCTGCACCGATGCCGATGGTCGGGATGGTCAACTCCTTCGAGATCATTTCGGCCAGTCGCGCAGGAATCGATTCCAATACGATGCTGAAACAACCGGCTTCTTCGAGCGAGAGCGCATCGTCAAGCAAACGCCGCGCCGCGGAGGCTGTTTTGCCTTGCGCACGGAACCCGCCCAGTTGATGAATCGATTGCGGCGTTAATCCGAGATGTCCCATCACGGGAATCCCGGCGTTGGTGATGGCGCGGATCGCGTCGGCGCGTTCGTGCCCGCCTTCGAGTTTGACTGCGTCCATGCCGGCTTCCTGTAAAAAGCGGCCCGCGTTACGCACTGCTTCTGGAACCGAAACCTGGTACGACATAAATGGCATATCACCGATCAACAAGGCGGACTTGGCGCCGCGCGAAACCGCGCGCGCATGGTGGAGCATATCTTCCATCGTGACGGACAAAGTGTTTTCATAACCGAGCACGACCATTGCCAATGAATCGCCAACCAAGATCGAGTCGATGCCAGCCTGATCGAGAGTCAGCGCGGTAGGGTAGTCATACGCGGTCAACATGGTGATCGGTTCACCGCGTTGCTTCTTCTGACGGAACGTCAGTGTGGTCACTTTTTTGCGCGCGGACGCAACTGTAGTGACTGGAGAAATTGTGGACAAGGTACCCTCCTTTGGGTAAGGTAGGGGCCGATCTGTTGCACAAACCCTCTGATCGTGCGGACAGGACAGCCACAGAGTGAAATATTTTTGATCGCCATCGCGTTCGATTGATACGCGTGGCAGTCAGATTATTCCACAAAAGCGGTTTTTCGCCTATAATAATTTTGTAGGAATTTTTATTTGAGTATTGTATTTATCGAATGAATATTTTGGATTGTTGAAAAATCAAGGAGAGTTCTCATGCGTAGAATATTTGGCTTTTTGATTGGCATCATGGTCGGCGCGTTGGTCGGTTCGACCGTGGCTTTGTTGCTGGCCCCGGAATCGGGTGAAGGAATCCGCAATCAATTGCGCGAACGCGGTGAGAACTTCGCGGGCCAGGTGCGCGCCGCAGCGGATGCGCGCCGCATCGAATTGCAGAGTCGGCTCGAAGCGCTGCGCGCGCCGCGCGACGAGATGTAGCTTTAGTGCGATAAGACTTTCTTGTAAAATGTTTCGGCCTGCGCCATACAGGCTTGATATTCGGCGCGCGAAGCGATTAGTTTGGCGTTATGACCTGCGGCTTTAGTCCGCAGGTCTTTGTTTTCCAGGGCGATCAGAATCGAGTCTGCCAAAGCGCGCGGATTCGTAGCATCGGTCAACAGACCATTTTGATTAGGCGTGATCCATTCGCGAATCGATTCCAAATTGCCTGCTACAGGGAAACATCCGCAGGCCATACCTTCGAGCAAAGAGTTGGGCGTGCCATCGTGTACGCTCGGCGAGACGATGACTCGCGCGCGGCGGAATTCCTCTGCCATTTGTGCATGAGGCAAAGCTGGTTGCAATTGCACAGCATGTTCTATATTTAGTTCACGAATCCATTGTATGGCTTGAGCTTCGCCCGCCATCGAAGAACAAACAAAGCGCGCTTGTGGCATCTTCTCAAGTACCAATGGAATTGCTTTGAAAAACACATCATTGCGGACGTAAGCTCGAATTCCGCGCGGGTTGATCACGACGGGTTTTTCCATAGGCGCAGAAGGCGGATAAAAAATATCTGTGCGAATGCCGCCGTTGCCTGGAGCAACTAACGTTGGTTTATTGACCGAATAGCCCCACTGCTTTGCCAAACGGACATCGCGTTGGCAGTCAGTATGCAAGCCATCGGCCACACTCAAAGACCAATGAGTATAGTGACGCATCAGTGGCGTGGACAGCGCATGCAAAGTGAAGTCATTGCCCCATACGGAAACAATCAGCGGGATATCTGAATACGCGTCCGCGGCGAGCATGCCTTCATATGGAATCCGCATGGCGTGGATTAGATCCGGTTTGACGCGCTCGATCACGGCTTTCAATCCGCGCGCCGCGCGCGGAATTGTCAGCGGGCCAAGCCATTGCCGGATCACGGTGCGCAGGCCGAGGGTCCAAGTTGAGGCGCTGCTTGGAGATGAGGTTAACTTTTTGGCGCGGCTGAACGCAACGGGCGTGAAGTCCAATCCTTTTAACGGAAGGTCAGGATCACAGGCAAATGTGGATGCCAAATAGACTTCGTCGCCGCGTTCGATCCAATGACGCATCCAGTTGAGAGCGGTCGGTGAGCGGCCATCGGCCACGAATAATAATCGCATGGCAGGATTATAGCCGCAGAAGCCGAAATCAAACTGTGTGGTATATTAGGCCTGCCCTGCTCGTGTGGGATGAAATTTTGCAAGAAGAGGAATTTTATGAAACAAATTTGCGTGATTGGCGTGGGGTATGTGGGTCTGGTGACCGGTGCATGTTTTGCCGATTTGGGAAATCATGTCGTGGCATTGGACGTCAATGAAAAACGCATTGAGAATTTGAACAAAGGCATTATGCCGATCTATGAGCCCGGCTTGGACGAGTTGGTGAAGCGCAACATGAAGGCCGGGCGGCTCCAGTTTACAACTTCTTATAAAGAAGCTTTGAAAGATGTGGAATATGCTTTCATCGCGGTGGGAACGCCTTCCGGCGCGCACGGCGAAGCGGATTTGCAATACGTGGCCGCGGCGGCGACTTCGATTGCGGAGAACATGAGCGGGCCGCTGATCATCATCAATAAGTCCACGGTTCCGATCGGGACCGGAGACTGGGTGGCCGATGTAGTGAAGGGCGCGCAGCCCAAGCCGATTCCGTTTTCTGTGGTCTCGTGCCCGGAGTTTTTACGTGAAGGTTCGGCCATCGGCGATTTCATGAGCCCACATCGCACCGTGATCGGTTCATTGGATCGCGACGCGGCTAATCAGGTGGCGCATTTGCATCTTCCATTGCGCGCGCCGATTGTGATCACCGATTTGCGCACCGCGGAAATGATCAAATATGCTTCCAACGCGTTCCTGGCAACCAAGATTTCCTTCATGAATGAAATGGCTGATCTTTGCGAACAGGTCGGCGCGGATGTGAAAGAAGTCGCGGCAGGCATGGGATATGATGCGCGTATCGGCCGTCACTTTTTGGATGCAGGTTTGGGCTGGGGCGGATCATGTTTCCCCAAAGATGTGCAGGCGTTGGCTCATATGGCCAAGAAGAAAGGCCTCGAGCCGCGCATCCTTGATACTGTAATGGATGTGAATTACGAACGTCGCAAGACGGCTGTGTCCCAGACTCAGAAGATGGCGGGTGGCAGCTTGAAAGGAAAGACCGTCGGTGTGCTGGGATTGGCGTTCAAACCCAACACGGATGATATGCGTGACGCGCCTTCGATTGATATTGTCAAAGAGTTAGCCGAGGCCGGCGCCAAAGTGCGCGGTTATGATCCGGTGGCGATGGATGTGGCGCGCTCGATTTTGTCGGACATCGAATTCTTCGATGATCCTTATAAACTGGCCGAAGGCTGCGACGCGTTGATGATCGTCACAGAATGGAATGAATTCAAGCAGCTCGATCTCGAAAAGATCAAGAGCCTGCTTAAGTCACCAGTGATCTATGATGGACGCAATATTTATGATCCCGCGTTGATGAAAGAAATGGGATTCAATTATCGCAGCATTGGGCGCGGTTTCAACGGCAAGTAGTTCAGGATTCAATAGTCAGCATTTAGTGACCAGTGTTTTTGAACACTGGTCACTGTTTCACTGAGCGTTAGTAACTAGTACATGACCAATCCCCCCGTTTGTAATTACGAAGGTTCCGATTACCAAAATTCATTTTGGGAGAAGGGTGGCCGCGAATATGAAGACCGCGTCGAAGCCATCGCTCTGAAGCGTTTGCTTCCCATAAGCGGCAAGTTGCTTGTGG